>JAZNBF010000094.1:0-1927 GCA_045586905.1 Clostridia bacterium | reverse complement strand
CCCCCATTGCGCAATATTCCCCACTGCTGCCTCCCGTAGGAGTCTGGGCCGTGTCTCAGTCCCAATGTGGCCGATCAACCTCTCAGTTCGGCTACTGATCGTCGACTTGGTGAGCCGTTACCTCACCAACTATCTAATCAGACGCGAGTCCATCCTTGAGCGATAAATCTTTGATGTATCTACCATGCGATAAATACATGTTATGCGGTATTAGCACACCTTTCGGTGTGTTATTCCCCTCTCAAGGGCAGGTTACTCACGCGTTACTCACCCGTCCGCCGCTAAGCTTCCCCGTCGTCACCCCGAAGGGATCTGACGGATGGCTCCGCTCGACTTGCATGTGTTAGGCACGCCGCCAGCGTTCGTCCTGAGCCAGGATCAAACTCTCAATAAAAAATCCGATCAGACCAAAGGTCTGATTAAGTTCTTATTAAAGTTTGTTAGCTCATAAAAAACACTAACTAAATTTACTGAATTAAAAGCATTTCGCTTCAACTCAAATTCTCTTTTCGAGAACCTCTTATACTGTTCATTTTTCAAAGTTCAAACCGTCGCCTCTTGGCGGGCGACTTGATTATTATATCACAGTCGGACTACCATGTCAAGCACTTTTTTTAATTTTTTTAAAAAATTTTTAAAAGCTTTTTGAGTGTGCAACCCGGTGATGTGATGCTTAAATAATATATCATACTAAGAGCTTATTTGTCAACAACAAATTTCATTTTTGGACATATTTTATACATTATTGATTATTTTCCAGCTCTATACTCAAAGTATTCCACAATTCATACAAATCATTCAGTTCACTTTCTCTTTTTTCGCACTCGGAATAAAGCTCTCCTGCCCTTAGAAAATCTGCACCGGTGGCTGAAATCTGCTGTTTTAATTCTTCTATTGTTTTCTCAAGTGCTTCTATGTCGCTTTCTGTTTGTGAAAGTTTTTTGGAAATGTTTTTGATGTTTGCCTGTCTGCGCTTGTTTGCTTCATATTCCATGGCAGCTGTTGTGTGAGATTTTGAATCTGTTTTTTCATCTGCCATATCAGATGAATCTTTGTGTTCGAGATAGTCGTTGTAGTTACCGGCATATGATGTGATGCCATCGGGAGTGAGTTCCAAAATTCTGTCGGCTGTTTTGTTGAGAAAATAACGGTCATGTGACACAAGTATTACTGTGCCCTCAAAGTTTTTGACAGCAGTGTCGAGTGCTTCTTTTGATGCAAGGTCGAGATGGTTTGTGGGTTCGTCTAAAATGAGGGTGTTGGCTTTTTCCATGCTTATTATAAGAAGCATTAGTCTTGCCCTCTCACCACCGGAGAGGAGCGAAATTTGCTTGTAGACATCTTCGTCGGTAAAAAGCACCGTGCCAAGAAGAGTGCGCACCTCTGTTTCGTCCATGCGGGGGAAACGGTCCCAGAGCTCGTCGAGAACCGTTTTTTTGTCGTGCAGAAGCTTTTGTTCCTGGTCGTAGTAGGAAAGCTCAACATTTCTGCCAAATTCAAACTGACCGGAATTCATGGTGTTGATGCCGATAAGGGTTTTTAAAAGAGTTGATTTGCCGACTCCGTTGGCACCGATGATTGCAACCTTTTCGCCCCTTTTTACATCGGCATTTATGCCTCTGGCAATAGTCTTTGCAATGCCACCTGCATTGACCTTGAGTTCTAAATCTTCACAAAGAAGAACATCTTTGTAGGAGGGGTATTCGAGTTCGAACTTAAACCGACATGCCTTATTCATTACGGTTGGCTTTTCGAGGACTTCGATGCGGTCGATGGCTTTTTGCTTGCTCTTTGCCATTTTGGCAGTAGACGCCCTTGTTTTGTTGCGGGCAACATAGTCCTCGAGGCGTTTTATCTCCTCCTGCTGTGCTTCATAATGCTTGAGGTCTATCTCGTAGTTTTTTTCTTTTTCTGTGAGATAGGCCGA
>JAZNBF010000093.1:0-20140 GCA_045586905.1 Clostridia bacterium | reverse complement strand
TTTTAATCATAATTCTTCCCCTTCTTTTACAGGTTATTTTTTATTAAATTATATATTTTTTATATGCATTTGTAAAGCATAAATTTAAAAACAAATACAAAAATCACCCAATGCCATAAAAAACAGCATCAGGTGATTTTTATTATATCATTCTTCTGTCTTTTCTTCTTTTTTATTTTTGAATTCGCAAATGAACCCATTTACTTTGTTGAGAAGTTCGGGTATCATATCGACCACCTTATCGGCAGTGGAAACAGAATTTGTGACGGGCAGAAGTCTTATGCTGTCATTTTTTATAACCAGAAAAGCCATTGGCTTTACCGATACGCCGCCACCGCAGCCTCCGCCAAAGAGTGCCTGGTCTTTTTTCTCATCAAGAGGCTTTGCTGAAAATTCACTTCCGCCTGCGCCAAAGCCAAATGCCACCTTTGATACAGGGATGACAGTGGTACCGTCGGATGTTGTGATGCATTCACCCACTATGGTGTTGACATCGATCATCTGCTTAAGTTTGCCCATTACCTCGCTCATGAGACCTTCAATTGGTGTTGACATTGTTAATCGCCGCCTTTTCTTTTTTTGTTTGCTTTCTTTTTTCAATAAAGTAGTTTATATAAAGAATTAAAAATACACTTATAATATTTGCTGCACAAAGTTTTAATATACACTTTCCGTCAAATTCAAAAAGCTCATTTTCATAGTCGGGAGTGATGTTTATCTGAGGCTCGGTAACTCTTATAAAATTTGCAAAAAAGGCAATTACATTATAGATGGCTCCCCAGAGGCTTCCTGTTATGATGCCGGTATGTGCTGCATCACCTGTGCCAAAGGATATGTTAAGACTTATCTCTTCGGCTATGATTCTTTTTCGTACTCCCCTTTTTGATTTGGCCCAGGTGTTTTTCAGAAGGAGAAACTTTTGGTAATAATCTTTTACTTTTTGTGTGAACGTAAGTTTGTCTGATTCGCCATCCGGCTTGTCAGCTTTTTCTGACGGTTCTTTTTTCTTGTAACAGAGAGAGATGTCCTTTTTTATTTTGCCGCCAAAAAGCTCAATATGCACAGACGATGAAAATTTGCTGCCTGCCTTCTTTGAAAACAAAAGAACAAGGCGAATTTTCAAAAAAAGACAAATCAGAAGTGCCAATAGCAGAAAAAGAAAAATTGTCAGAAATATAAGACCTGCAATTTTCATGAGAAATTACTCCTCTTGTTGATCATCTGACACAATACCGTCGGTGTTATCTGTGCCATCCTGTGATGTATCGGCGATGGGGGTTTCGGAAGGTTTATCTTCAAAAACAACCTGCTCGCCTTCTATTGTGTCACGGTTTACATCTTCAAAATTGAATTCAAGCTCGACCTCGGGGAGATCGGATATAGAGGTGAGATTGAAGCATCTTAAAAATTCCTCACCGGTGCCGAAAAGAATAGGGCGACCGGGAGCGTCGAGTCTGCCAACCTCTTCAACAAGGCCTGCTGAGATGAGATTGTTTAAGGGACCGTCGGAATTGACTCCACGGATGAACTCTATGGAGCTACGGGTGATGGGTTGATTGTAGGCCACAACAGAGAGCACCTCAAGACCTGCATTGGTGAGAGAGGCGCGCCTTTTTTTCTCGGTGAGTGATCGGATGCACTCGTAATATTCCCTCTTGGTGGAAAGCTGATAGGAGTCTTCATATCTTACAAGACGAATGCCCATGGAGGCATCATCTTCATATTTCTGACTCAGCTTTTCAAGATATTCATATGCTTTTGGTTCAGTTATTTCCAAAACCTCAGCCATTCTTTTTACCGGCACAGATTCACCGCTTGCAAAAAGCATTGCCTGAAGCTTTGCTTCGATTTGTACATCTGACATAATGAAACTCCGTTATTCAAAATTATATTCGATTTCTTCGTCTATGTTTTCGCCGATAGACATCATAAGGTTACCGTCGTCGTCATCGTAGACATATATGTGGTTGAGCTTCATGAGCTCTAAGATAGCAAGAAAAATGGCTACAACTTCATTTTTGCCCTTTGCTTCTTCAAAGGCCTGAGAAAAGCTGATTTTGCTTTTCTTTCTGAGTGTGCCGACAAGTCCGCTTGCTTTTTTTCTGACAGATACCGGTTCTCTGCCGACAATTCCGCCAAAGCTGTCTTTGGGGGGCGGCATACGACGCTCGGTTTTTTCGAGTATGGTGAGGAAAGCTTCGTAGAGCTTGTCCACACTGCCCTCTTCGATGTGCTTTTTGGCAGGGATTTCTGATTTGGGTATGTTTTCGGCTTCTTTGAAGAAATAGTAGGAGCCGTCAAACTGCATTACCTTGAATTTTTCTGATATGGCTTTCATTCTCTGCCTTTGCCTGAGTGCCTCGGTGAGACTGTTGGCAAGAGCTTCGGGATCTTCTTCCTCCTCGTGCTTTGGAAGGAGGGCCTTGGACTTTATGTAGAGAAGGTCTGTTGCCACAACTAAAAAGTCGCCTGAAATGTCGAGATCCATTTCTTGCATGGAATTGATATATTCGATGTATTGGTCGGTTATGGCAATAAGTGAAATATTGCATATGTCGAGCTTATTGCGTTTGATGAGATGCTCTAAAAGATCGAGAGGACCTTCAAACTGATCGACCTTAAAGGTTAACTGTTCCATTTTGTATCACCGGTTATATAAAAAGATTCAGTATAAGAGACGAAATAAATTCGTAGAACATCAGCACATAGGACTGAAAGAATGAAAGTATGGGCGTCATGGAGCCTGCATAGACCAAAAGAATGAGAATGAGGCCAAAGTATCTTTCGTATCTGTATATCTCATACTGCCATCTGTAAGGAAGAAACTCGAGAAGAATTTTTGAACCGTCGAGAGGGGGAATGGGGATGAGATTGAAAATCATGAGGCCGACATTCATATAGACAGACTGAATGAGAATGGCAAGAGCAAAACGCGCAATAACCGACTCACCCTTTGTCAGAAACGAGACAAGGTAAAAAAGAATACAGCTTAAAAGACCTACTATAAAGTTTGACAGGGGACCTGCAAGACTGACAGTGACAATGCCCACACGCCTGTTTCTGAAATTGGAAGAGTTGACAGGCACAGGTTTTGCCCAGCCAAAGCGAAAAAAGAGCATGCAAAGAGCGCCTATGGGGTCCATGTGTCTGAGAGGGTTGAGGCTCAGTCTGCCACTGTAACGGGCAGTGGAGTCGCCCATAAGATATGCCGCCCAGCCATGAGCACACTCGTGAACGGTGATTGCAAAAAGCACTGCAGGAATGCTCATGATAAAAGACAGAATTTGCGATTGATTGAACATAGGGGGTATCTCCTTAATATACGGGAATCAAACCCCGTATAAATTAAATCTTCAAAATTTGCACACTTTTCATTTGTCGTTCTCGCAAGGCATCAGAGAAGGTCATTTTTGATGATGTCGTCGTAGGTTTCTCTTTTGATTATTAACTTATGTTTGCCTTTTGATACCATAACTGCGCAAGGTCTTGGCAGACGGTTGTAGTTGCTCGCCATGGAATAGTTGTAGGCGCCGGTGGTCATTACTGCCACTATGTCGCCTTCTTTAACCTTGGGAAGATGACATTTGTCAATTAAAATATCACCCGATTCGCAGCATTTGCCGCAAAGTGTTATGTATTCCTCGGGAACATCATTTGCCCTGTTGGCGAGTGTTGCATCATATTCACTGCCATAGAGTATATAACGCGGGTTATCTGCCATGCCACCATCGACAGAGACAAATTTGCGCACGCCTTCAATATCTTTAACGGTGCCCACGCTGTATAGGGTGATGCCTGCATCACCTACGATTGAACGACCCGGTTCCATATAGATGAAGGGAATTTCGATGCCCTCGGATTTGCATTTTTCTTTTATTACTTTTGAAACTGCTTCTATGTAGCCCTCAAAAGGAACAGGAGTGTCACCATCGACATATTTTATGCCGAAGCCGCCGCCAAGGTCGAGCTCGGAAAAGGTAAGTCCGTACTCTTTCTGGGCATGGATGTAGAAATCGATCATTATGCGTGCAGCTTCCGAAAATGGCTCGTAGAGAAAAATCTGAGAACCAATGTGACAGTGAAGACCGCGGATGTTTATGAGATCGGAAAAAGATGAGGCAAATTTTAAAAATCTGTCGGCTTCACCGTTTGATATGGCAAAACCAAATTTGCAGTCGATGTGGCCGGTGGAGATGAATTCGTGGGTGTGGGCATCAACACCGGGTTTTATGCGGACTAAGATGTCGGCTGTTTTGCCAAGCTTTTTGCAGGCTTTGTCGATTTTTTCTATTTCACCGTCACCGTCGACAACGATTCTGCCAACGCCTGCTTCTATTGCCATTTCTATTTCGTCATAGCTTTTGTTGTTGCCATGAAAAACTATTTTTGTTGCGTCAAAGCCTGCCTTAAGAGCAGTGTAGAGCTCTCCGCCCGACACAACATCAACGCCGAGTCCTTCCTGGGCGGCAAGCTTATACATATACATTGTGGAGAAAGCCTTGCTTGCATAAAGACACAGACCTTTGCCACCGTAATATGAGTCTATTGAGATTTTGTAGGCTCTCATGTTCTCGCGGATACGATCTTCGTCGAAAGCATAGAGAGGTGTGCCATAGTGATTGCACAAATCTACCGTGTCACATCCACCAAGTACAAGGTGGCCTTGTGAATTTATTTGCATGTAATCATGTTTGAGCATGATGAAAACCTCCGGTGAAATTATGAAAATTACAGACATATTATCATATAATATATCCTGTTAATTATAACAAAAATCGGCCTTTTTGTCAAGCAAAGACACCTCCTGCTGAGCAGGAGGTGCATAGTGTTTTATTCAGCTTTTTCAGTTTTATCGAAGCGAGTCACTGTAAACACAGACATAAATCCGTCATCTTGAGGAACAACATCTATGATTGCAACTGTCTGATTTTCGCCAAGAACCTTTTGGGCATCGGCATCGGAAAAAGCTCCTTCTCCCCTGTTAAGAAGCAGAGGCAGGAGTGTTTCGGAAGAAAGCGGTGAAAACGCCAGCCCGTCGAGAGAGGAAAAACCAAAGCTTATCCTTTTGGCATTGGTATTGCCCTCGAAGGGGGTGTAGATACCTTCGGAAACATAACAAAGAATATATTTGCCATCAAGCTTGTAGGACGCGAGGAATTCGGAAACAGTGTTTGAAAAGCTTATTCCTTTGGCTGTTTTGAAGCTTCCCTCAAAGCTGTCTCCCGAAACGGATGAATCTAAAAATCCATATTTTGCCAAGGTGGGTGTTATGGTGGTGAAGGAATTTTCGGGAAGATTGAAAGCAAGGGTGTCGTCGGTCATGGTAAACTGAAAATCAACAGTTGTAAAACTGTCGGTGATTGGGTTGTAGCCTTCGGGCAAAAGTCCCTCTTTTTCACCTTTAACATATTCCTCGTATTGAGAATTTATTTCTTCCTCAGAAAGGCCTGCATCTTCACCTACCTCATTTTTTTTGGATGCACACGATGCAAAAAGTGAGATGGTAAGAAGAATACAAACCAAAAGTGACAAGATTTTTTCAGATGCTTTCATGAATACACATCCTTTGCTCAATTACAGAAGTGGATAATCGGGCGGAAGCAAAATCTGCTCGCCATCGGGGTTGATAATGATGCCTTCGGCAGCCGGCGAAAGAATTGTGCCGGCAGAAAGAGATTTCTTATAGTCGGAATATTTCATTTTTGCAAGACCGCAACCATGAGAGTCGGCAAAGCTCACTGCGTTTTCTTCGTCGGTGAAGAATACTGTTGCTTTTATGCCGGTGTCACGGTTTATGAGATGGAACAAATGTGCCTCGTTGGGACACTCTGATACGATTTGCTCGGGTTTGGCATTTGCATCGTCAAGTGTGTAGGGTATATAGAATTCAAATTCGCCAAAACCTGCGATTTCAACATCGTGACCTTCTTCGGCACTGAGTTTGCCTGCTCTTGTCATAAGTGCAAAAAGCTGCTGCTTGGTTTCGGGTTTTACCTTGACAGGTTCATCTTCTATTTTAAATTCCACCTGTTCGGCTTCATCGGCAGAAAAGTCTTCATCATGCTGAAGATTGTCGTCTTTTGGATTTTCTTCATCAGTCAAAACTTCTTCAGTTTCACCTGACTCTTCAGAAGCTGTTTCGTCATCGGTTTCTTTTGAATCGAGACTGTCTATGGCCGATTCGAAGCCTAAAATATCATCAAACGAAAAACCCGAAGATATGTCCAGAGAAGACAGACCGGGAAAAGCTCCCGGCTTGGCACCGAGGTCGGCGCCCTCTTTCTGATAGAAAGGCTGCATGCCCTCTGTGAGAGCACCCGAACGGGAATAGAGAATGCTGTCTATCGGCAAGCCATTGCGCACTTTTTGAGTCTTACTGTCGAGATAGAGATTGATTATTTTATGGAATCGGGCATCTATGTCGACAACAAGGAGATAGCCTGCTTTTTCTTCATATTGGGTGTAGACAAGATATGCTTTTTTTGCATCGGGGAAAAGCTTTTTGAGCATTTCTTTAAGAACTGCCACAAGCTCTTTGGGCATGGGGTCGGGAGTTGAAAATCTGTACGGAGTATTATTTTTCATATTTTCGGCAGCCAGTGCCTCAGCTTCTTCTATCTCCCTTTTGAGCTTTTCCTGACGCTCTTTTTCCTCAGCTTGTCTTTGCTGTTCGCGTTCGCGTTCAAGACTGAGTTCGAGTTCCTGGTGTTTTTTGTTTTTGCCAAACAATATAATTACCTCCTCGCATGAGTTGGATTATGTATTTTCTTTTGATTTATTTTATCACAAAAAAGGTTCCGATTGCAACATCAGGAGTTATATACTGCCAGCACCATTTCTTCCTGACTGGCACGATTTATGAATTCTAACATATCAAAACCGTGACTGCATGAAACCTGCATTTCTATGCGGATAAAATCGCCTTCTTTTTTAAAAAAGGAAATGTCACTTGCAGAGAGGTTATTCTCTTCAAGCAATCTTTTGGCTACGCTGAGCGCCTCGGGACAATCTTTCATGTGGAAAATGATGGTTTCAAAGGTGAGATGTCGGAGAAAGCTGATGCGCTTATGGAAGAGAATCTGCAAAAGCATGATGAGAAGGGTTGTTACTATACCGATAACATACATGCCTCCGCCTATTGCCATGCCAATGCCTGATGTTGCCCATATGCCTGCGGCAGTGGTGAGACCTTTGACAGAATTCTTCTGCACAAAAATCATGCCTGCGCCGAGAAAACCAATGCCCGATACAACCTGAGCAGCAAGACGCGCACCGTCAAAGTCGCCAATGTCGGCAAAACCATATTTTGAAATTTCCATCATAAGACAAGAGGCAATTGCCACGATAATGTGGGTACGGATGCCTGCTTCTTTTTTGTGTGTGTTTCTCTCAAAACCTATTATATAGCCGCAAACCGAGGCGACAATAAGTCTGACTATGAGTTCCAGCTGTGGCAGCCAGAATGACAATGTTAAAATATTCACAAAACAGCAACTCCTTTTTATATATAAAATACTATACCATAATTTATGAACTAATTCAATATATATATCACTTTAGTCACCAAAATGTAAAATTTGGGATTCTCAAGGTTCGAGTCCTTTTATCTTGTGGTAAAAAGAAAAAGTCGCCCAAAGGCGACTTTTCTGTCTGCAGCGCTGGAAGGACATCGTATTGCTTCGCAATCCGAATGGCTTTGCCGACCGTGGCTTCGCCACAGTACCCGGCTCGCCCCTACTCGCTATAAAACAGTCACCCGGACTGTTTTATTCCCGCTCGTACCTTCTCAAGGTTCGAGTCCTTTTATCTTGTGGTAAAAAGAAAAAGTCGCCCAAAGGCGACTTTTCTTTTTACAGCGCTGGAAGGACTCGAACCTCCGAAATGCCGGAATCAGAATCCGGTGCCTTACCAACTTGGCGACAGCGCTATATGTATTTCTCAAATGTACAAATGGCATTATAGCACTTATATTGCCCATTGTCAAGATATTTTTTTCGGTTTTTTTAAGTTTTCTTATAAAGATTTACTTTTTTTGCTTTTGGTGCATATATTTTGTCTATGTTTACATTGACAAAACAAGTTCGAATGTATATAATATAATGTAAATTTAAATTTTGAAAGGATGATAATTAATGAACAGAGTTTACAACTTTTCAGCAGGACCGTCTGTGCTTCCTGTGTCCGTTCTCGAGAAAGCGCAGGCAGAGATGATGTGCTACGGAGATTCAGGAATGTCAGTTATGGAGATGAGTCACCGTTCATCAGATTATCAGAAAATCATAGATGATTGTGAAGCACTCCTCAGAGAACTTTTAAACATTCCGTCAAACTACAAGGTACTCTTTTTGCAGGGTGGCGCATCAAGCCAGTTTGCAATGATTCCTCTAAACCTTTACGGTAAAAACAAAAAGGCCGATTATGTGCTCACAGGCCTTTGGTCTAAAAAAGCTCAGAAGGAAGCTGCAAGATATGGCGAAGCAAAAATAGTTGCATCTTCGGAAGACAAAGTGTTTAACTATATTCCCAAATTGGATAAAAACACCTTCAGCCCCGATGCAGATTACGTTCACATTACATACAACAACACCATTTACGGTACAAAATATGACTCTGTGCCCGATGTTGGCGATGCAGTGCTTGTTGCAGATATGTCTTCATGCATTCTCTCAGAACCCGTTGATGTGTCAAAATTCGGTCTCATTTATGCCGGTGCTCAGAAAAACATGGCTCCTGCAGGTCTTACCGTTGTCATCATAAGAGAAGACCTCATCGGTAATGCAGCAGACATCTGCCCCACCATGTTTGACTACAAGACACATTCCGAAAACGGTTCTATGTTTAACACTCCCCCAACTTACCCCATCTACATCTGCAAGCTCGTATGTGAATGGCTCAAAGAAAACGGTGGTATTGATGCAATGCATAAAACCAACCTCAAAAAAGCTGAAATTCTCTACTCTTTCCTTGATGAAAGCAAAATGTTCTCTGCAACTGTTGCCGACAAAAAAGACCGTTCACTCATGAACGTACCTTTTGTAACAGGCAGTGACGAACTCAATGCAAAATTCATCAAAGAAGCTACTGCCAATGGCTTTGTTAACCTCAAAGGTCACAGATCGGTTGGCGGTATGAGAGCAAGCATCTACAATGCTATGCCTGTTGAAGGCGTGCAGGCTCTCGTTGACTTCATGAAAAAGTTTGAAGAGGAAAACAAATAAAATCCGGAGGCAAGGAAAATGTTTGAAGTATTGACACTGAACAAGATTGCAAGCTGCGGTCTTGAAAAGTTAGATGATAAGATTTTTAAAGTAACTGACGAAGTTAAAAATCCTGATGCAATAATCCTGAGAAGCTTTAAGATGCACGACATGGAGCTTGGCGACAACCTCAAGTGCGTGGCAAGAGCAGGCGCAGGAACAAACAACATCCCGATTGACAAATGCTCAGAAAAAGGCATTGTTGTGTTTAACACTCCCGGTGCAAATGCAAACGCTGTTGCAGAGCTCACCATTGCAGGACTACTTCTTGCATCAAGAAAAATCACCGACAGTATAGAATGGGCAAAAGGCTTAAAGGGCGAAGGCGACAACGTGGGTGCACTTGTTGAAAAAGGAAAAAGCGCATTTGCAGGCCCTGAAATCCTCGGCAAAAAACTTGCTGTGGCAGGTCTTGGCGCAATCGGTGCAAAGGTTGCAATTATTGCTCAGGCTCTTGGAATGGAAGTTGTGGGTTATGACCCGTTTATTTCTGAAGAAGCCGCCAAAAAGCTTGGCAATGTTGAAATAAAGGCAGACCTTAAAGACCTTGTGAGTGACTGTGACTACCTCACAATGCATATGCCACTAAATGATGCTACAAGAGGCATCGTTGGCGAAGAGCTTTTTGGTGCAATGAAAAAAGGCTCTCGCCTTCTCAACTTCTCAAGAGGCGAGCTTGTGGACTCTACTGCTCTCAAAAAAGCAATTGATGACGGAGTTATCGCATCATATGTGGTAGACTTCCCAAGCGAAGAAACTCTCGGCATGGACAATGTCATCAACATCCCCCACCTTGGTGCATCCACTCCCGAATCGGAAGACAACTGTGCTGTTATGGCAGCAAAAGAACTTTCTGATTTTATAAGATTCGGTAATATTGTAAATTCCGTTAACTACCCCAATCTCGTGCTTCAGATGGGTAACAAATACAGAGTGACCGTAGCTCACAAGGCAAATGACAACATGCCATCTCTCATAGCAGAATGTTTCAAAAATGCAGGTGTTGAAACAGCACAGGCTGAAACAAAAACAAAGAAAGACAACGGATACACAATAGTTGATGTTGATTCTGATCCTAAAGCTATCATTGATGCAATTGCAGCCCTCGACGGTGTGTGCAAGGTAAGAATTATTGAAGCATAATTAAAATATCTAAAAAACCTGAAGATGAAAATTCATCTTCAGGTTTTTTGTTATTTTCCTAAAACAATCACTCTTACTCTGCCCTTTGAAAAGCCGGTGTCGTCGGTGTAGATTGTGCTGTATGAATAATCGTCAAGATTATCATACAGCTCAGATACCGGCAGAAGTGTATAGGTTGAGTTGGAAGTTATTTTATATACCGTAACATCTTCTGCAAGCAGGTGTTTTTTACCGTTTGAGAGTGTGATGGATGTGAAGTCACATTCTTTGATATTTACACTCTGAGGACTTAGTCTGAAAAGATACTGTATCCGGTTGCCCGAGAGTGCAGTTTTTACAACAGCGCCTTTTTTGACATTTGCCACAGCTCCGCCCGTGTAGGTGTAGGTGTTGCCGCCAATATCGACACTGTATGAGCCTGATGTGTTGAAGCCTGTGCCCGATGTGTGCGATGACAAAACTACCCCGTAGGAAAAAGCATCACCCGTGACGTTGTTTAAAATAAGCTCAGTTATTACTCCGTCTTCCGTTTTGGAATAGAGAACATCCTTAGTCGAGACAGTTACACCGTCGAGTCTTGGAAGAAATACTGTGGTATATATTGTCGGGTATGAGCTGTCCTGATATCCTACATCGAGAATTTTAACATCGGGTGAAACCCTTGTGCTTCCTATGGTGCATTTTTCGGCGTCAACTGTGCCATAGACTGAAGTACCCGAAGAAGCTCCCGTGATTTTTGCTCTGGAGTTTTCAAACGTAATGCCGACTGCTTTATTTATCCAGCCATCATAATCGGCATCAGTGGCACAATCGATTTTCGAACCGTCGGGCAAGACAAAGCTTGCATACATGGAGGTGTAGGCTTCGCCATTTGAGTTTTTAAACTCTTTTATGCCTGTGGATATGAGATAGCCTGCAAGGCTCTGATTTTTTGAGGTATAGCCGAACACTGCCTTTGCATCTCTTCCGAGGCAAAGAGTGATATTGTCGCCATAGTTTATATCGGAATCTATTACTCCGGAAGCGGAAAGAGCATAGGAAACTCCCGAAACAGTTATTGTGTCGGGCGCAGTTTTGGAGGGAGTTGCATCTTCAAAAATACCCGTCACCTTATTGTCATAGGCAAAGACTGTATCAAGAGAACGACTATAATAGATTACATCATAGAGATAAAGCCTTTCGGTCTCTTTGCCATTTCTGATGAGCTTTGTTGATGCTGTGGCGCCCGATATGCTCTGATACCAGTTGTCACCTGTGCAAAGGTATGGCCCCGACAAAGAGTTTGTATCTGCAAAAAGGTAGTCGGCTCTTCCCTCCTCGTCATAATAAACAGTAAGTGTGTCGCCCATGGAAATGGTATCTTTTACTTTTTCGAAGTTCGATTTTTCTGCATTGGCATAGGCAACAAGATTTTTGGGAACCAGAATGCTCTTTATACCGTCTGCAGACATTACTGCAATTCCTCCCGGAAGGGTTGAGTGCACTGTGGCTTCAACATAGCTTGAGTGGTTTTTATTGAACATTACAACCTTTTCGGACAAGGTGAGAAGCTGACCTGATTTGCCAACCAGGGAATAGTCAAAACTATTGGGATCTATTGTAAATGTGCCCTGTGATGTTTTTACCTTGCCATATGAAACAGAGCTGTTTTCATTTGAAGTGGCAATCATAACACAGCTGTCGTAATATTTATAGCCCATTGCCTCTATCATCTTTTGTGAGCCTGATTTCTGAGAGGTGCAAAGGACATTTGAGAGAATTTTTGCAACATCTTTTGCCGGTGCCGCTGCAAAAGGTTCTGTGGGCGGGTTTTCGATAAGGCCGATGTTTTGTGCAAGAGAAATCTGTCCTGCGGGGAAATCGGGCATATCGGCTGAGGTGTAACCGAGAATTTTAAGAGCAGTGTCTAAAAGATAGGCATATATGATAGGATCGTCGGGCATAAATCTGCCCGATGAAAACGCCGACATAAGTCCGTTTTCTACTGCGATCTTTATGTAGGGTGTTGCCGGATGGGAAGCAGTGCAATCGGGGAAAATGGAGAGCTTTGTGCCCAGAGATACTTTGTTGCGATGCAAAGATGACATAACTGCCATTTTTGCAAATTCACCTCGTGTGACGGTGGCGTCGGGGTTATAGGTATCTAAGCTGATGGCATCAAGAGCTTCGAGTATTGCAAGGTCTTCTGAAATAGTGTCATCTTCAGTTTTGTCGGGATGGAGCTCTGTGTCTGCCTCAGAAAAAGCACTGTCTGTTAAAACATCGGCTATCTTGCCATCTTTACCGAGAAAAAGAACTATATGGTCGCCTATGTCAATGCCCGATGACGAACAAAGCTTTGAAAACGCCAGAGGCGACTCTATGCTGTATGAAGAACCTGACACAACAATGCTTTTTGGGGAAGCTGTGTTTGGAACAGCATGCGAATATGTGCCGGATACCTTTTTGTTGTAGGCAAAAACGGTGGCAAGAGATGCACTGTAATATATGATATCATTTGCCTTGATATCGGAAAGGCTCGACTTTTCGCCATTTTTTACAAAAGACACATCGGACGAGGAAATACGCAGAGGTAAAGCTCCGTTTGTCTTCACGGTGTGAGGACCGTCGAAATCATTATCGCCCACTATTATATAGTCTATGCTGCCATCTTCTGATTTGCCTATGGTTAACGCATCACCTGTGGCAAGAGAGGTGCGAACAGATGAAAATGTGGTTTTTTGGAGATTGAAAAAAGACGGGGTTGCATCGTCACAATCAAGAGTTGCCATTCTGCCTTGTGAATATGTGGTCACAAGAGAGGCACTTGCGCCATACACTGCGCACCTCTGCGGATATGATGTTATGTCAAAAAGTGTGACAAGTCTGCCCTCTTTTGTGACAAGAGCAGTGCCCTTATGACCTACAAGTGAGGAATCAAAATCGGAAGAAATGGTATATTCACCTGTGGAGGTATATATTTTGCCCGACATAACAGACGCATTTTCGGAATGGGTGGCAATGAGAATGCAATCATTGACGAGAGTGTAGTCAATTTGTGTTATATAATCGGAATTTGAATTTTTGCTCTTTGTTGTGAGAGTGTTTGAAAAAATCCGGGAAACTTCCATGCGGGAGAGAGCGTCACCTGCCGATTTGTACACTCCGTCATTGAGCTTCAACGCCTGTGCCATTCCAAGCTGCGGTTCGGGATAGGTGTTGCCGAAGTCTTCGTCGGTATAGCCAAGGAGTTTGAGAGCTACCGTTACTGCCTGAGCATAGGTGATGGTGTCGTAAGGTTTGAAAAAGCCCTCGGGGAAGCCCTGAATGATGCCTCTTTCAGCTGCGACCTTTATGTAGGGCGATGCCCAGAGGTCGGAGGTGCAATCTGCAAAAACAGATATGCTGACATTGGGCATAACTTCCCTTTTGTGTGGCGAAAGAAGGACTGCCATCTTTGCAAATTCTGCCCTTGTAACAAGGTCATTGGGGCGCATATTGCCATCGGTGTCACCGCTGAGCACACCTATCGCCTTTAAAAGCTCCATCGGGTCCGATGTATCCTCTGCCATGGCGAGAGGCGTGAAAAATGAGGACAAGAGGCAAATGCAAAGAATAATCGCTGTTATTTTGTGTTTCATTATTTTTCCTCCTGAGCACACGGGTGTCAAGCTCCGTATGCCTTTATTAATCATATCTGAGAGCGTCGATGGGATTGAGCTTTGACGCTTTTTTTGCGGGAAAATATCCGAAAGATATGCCAATGAGCGCAGAAACTGTGAACGATATGGCAATTGCAGTTATTGAAATCGACACGCCCACATCAAGTATGGAAGAGCCGACATATGACCCGACAATGCCAAGCAATATGCCGATGACTCCGCCGATGCAGCTTGTGGTGATTGCTTCGACAACAAACTGACTCATAATGTCCCACGGAGTTGCACCGAGGGCTTTGCGAATGCCTATTTCCCGTGTTCTTTCGGTAACTGACACAAGCATTATGTTCATGATTCCTATGCCACCCACAAGCAGAGAAACTGCTGCAATGCATGCAAGCATGACAGACATGGAATCGGTGATTTCGTTTACAGTGTCTATCATCTGGCTCATGTTGGACACGCGGTAGGCATTTTCACTGGTGAATACACCAAGCAGATATTTTTCTATGATTGTCTGAGCTTCATTTGCCACTTCCTTTGAAACAGCATTGAAGGTGTAGGTGCCCATGGTGAAGCCGCCGCTGATTTTTTGTGCCATTGTGTAGGGTACGAGAATTATGTCGTCGGCACCTGCCTCCTTGCTGTCGCCGCTTTCTTCAAGCACCCCGACAACATTGAAGTTTATACCGTTTATTTTGACAGTTTCACCCAGAGCTTCTTTTGTGCCGAAAAGCTCTTTGGCAATGTAGGTGCCTATCACACAGTTTCTGAGGCGATATTCGTGGTCGGCATATTCTATGTTTCTGCCATAGAGAATTTCTTTGCCTTTGATGCCGAGATAGTATTCATTAACACCTGCGAGTGTGGTTGGATCTACATTGGAAGAACCGTTTTTGGCAGTGGCACCCCCGATGGTTATGACAGGTGTCATAGATTTAAGATGAGAGGGATTATCGTCAACAAGGTTTTGCATGTCGTCTATCGACACACTTCTGTTGCCGCCTCTGCCCATGATGTTTACATTTATCGTGGTGGCGCCCATTTTTTCAAATTCGTTGATAAGGTCGCCCGTTACACCGTTTACAAGACTTACAATAACTATCACTGCTGCCACGCCGATGATTATGCCGAGCATTGTAAGGAGGGCACGGAGCTTTGATGATGAAAGGCTTTTTACAGCCAGCATAAATGATTGTTTCAGATTCATAGAGCAGAAACCTCCTTTGTTTCGTCGGAGATTATTTTGCCATCGTGGATGCGGACTACTCGTTTTATCTGATCGGCAATGGAGTTATCGTGAGTGATGAGGACAATTGTGTTGCCTTCTTTATTGAGTTTTTGCAAAAACTCAAGCACATCCTTGCCTGTTTTGGAATCGAGTGCGCCGGTTGGTTCGTCGGCCAAAATCACAGGCGGATTTCCTGCCAGAGCTCTTGCAATGGAAACTCTTTGCTGCTGACCACCCGAAAGCTGAGACGGGAATTTTTTGCTTCTGTCTTCAAGGCCTACCCTTCTGAGAGCCTCGAGCGCCATTTCTTTTCTCTTCTGGGCTTTTATCCCTTTATACAAAAGAGGCAGCTCGACATTTTCCAAAACGGTGAGCTTGGGGATGAGATTATATTGCTGAAAGATAAATCCAAGCTCGCGATTGCGGATGTGGGCAAGCTCTTTGGGGTTCAAAGAGCTTACATCATTACCGTTTAGATGGTACGAGCCGCTTGTGGGGGTATCTAAACAACCAATTATGTTCATGCAGGTGGACTTGCCTGAGCCTGATGCACCGACTATTGCAACAAATTCACCCTTTGACACATGAAGTGAAACTCCGTCGAGAGCACGGATTTCACTGTCACCGTCGGTGTAGATTTTATATATATCTTTAAGGTCTATCATTGGTTATCTCAAGCCTCCGGTTCTGTTTTGGGTTGAGCCCTGGCGATTGGTGCCCATTGGTCCGCCACCCATTGGCATGCCTCCCATTGGTGCTCCGCCCATCATGCCCATCATGCCCTGCATCTGACCGGTGGCTGTGGTTGTGTCGGGCAGGAGAACCTTGTCGCCTTCGGAAAGGCCTTCCTTTATTTCGATAACACTTTCTGACGAAAGACCTGTGCTTACAAAAATCGCCTTGTAGCCTTCGGGCACCTCAACAGAAGAGAGCATATTTTTTAAACGTTCATCTGTTTTTTCATCACGGTTTTTGTCCGGCTCAGATTTTTCCCTGTTGCCTGCGCTGTTTGCGCCAAAACCGGGATGAGTTCCTTTGCTTTCGCCCGGTGCGCCCATGTCAGAGAAAGGATTGATGCCCACAGACTTACTGTCTTCGGACACAATAACAATGTTGCCTCTTCTTACTGCCGAAACAGGCACAACAAGCACATTTTCAACTTTTTCGATAACAACCGAAGCAGAAACATTCATACCGGGGATGAGCTTGTCATAATTGTCTTTTGCCATGCCCGTCTGATCGTCTTTGTGGTTGAGAGTTACCTTTACGGGATAGGATGTCACACCGTTGTTGGCAGTGCCGACAATGCTCACATTTGTTATAGTTGCGCCGAAGGTTACACCCTCTATGGCGTCAACTGTGACCTCTACCTCCATGCCCTCTTTGATTTTTGAAATGTCAAGCTCGTCGACACTCATTTCAAACACAAGGGATGAAAGGTCGGCAATTATTGCCATTACTGACATGTTGGAGCTCTCCAGATTTTCACCTTTCTTTATGTTTTTCTGAATGATTGTGCCGCTTATAGGTGCTTTTACAACATAATCATCAAGGCTTTCAACTGCATCGGAATATTTTTTCTGAGCGTCGGTGAGATTGTCAAGACTCTCTGTTGTGTCGGATATATCATCATTGGTTAAAATGGCTACAACATCTCCCGAGCTTATGTTGTCACCTTCGATAATGCCGAGTGTTTCAACCTCGCCCGAAACCTTGGAATATATGCTTCCTTTTCCGTTGTAGCTGAAAGAGCCCTCGCTTGAGCAGGCAAAGCCTTCAACCTCTGCGGTTGCATAGTCGCCCTCTTTTATTGCACCGGGATTGTCTACTTTTATTTCGACATTGGCAACCGATGCACCGACAGAATTTGTGAGGGTGCCCGAGGACACCTTGGTAACTGTGCCATAGAGAACGGTACCGTCTTTGGAAAGTGTGACGGCGGCAGAGCTTTTTCCTTCGGTCATTGCCAATGCAAAATCGGAAAGGAACTGGATTTTGAGAACCATTTTTGAATTGTCTATAACATCACAAATTTTTGCATTGGCGCCGATGTTGTCGCCTTCTTCCACATAGACATTTGTTACTACACCGTTCATTTTTGACTTTACAGTAAGATTGTCTGCCTTTTCTTTTGCGTTGTCATATGTACGCTGAGCCTTGTTTACAGAGCTCCGGGTGTTGTCGATGGCGTCATACCCGTCGGAATTGTCCATGAGATAGAGGATGTCATCCTCACTTACAACATCACCCTCTTCAAAATAGTCGGCAATAACCTCGCCTTTTTTAAGTGATGTGATTTCATATTGAGAAAGAGCCGAAATGGTGCCGCTCCCCTCAATAATCTGCGACACAGTGCCGACAGATGCAATGGCAGTTGTTTGAGCCTTTGCCTCTTTCTCCTCGCCCCATATTGCCCTGCTTGCAAAAATGCCACCTGCTAAAATGGCTATGACAAGTGCAAGTGCAATTATTTTCTTTTTGGAAAACCACTTTTTGATATCTTTCTTTTGGGAAGAGCTTTGTATTTCTTCATTTGATTTTTCTCTCTTTTTTGTAAGAATGGACATTTTTCTTACCTCCGTTTGACTAGGAAAGTTTTATACTATTATATAGTAACCTTTATTTATATCATGCATATGAATAATTTGTAAACAAATTATGTATAAAATAAGACTTGAACTCCTGCAGGATATAACGGGTGTTCAAGTCTTGAAATTTTACTGTATACAATACTTGCTGCTATATTCTTCGTACATTTTTTTGAATTCTTCACCGTCTGCTTTTACATGGCTCAGATATTTGTGACTTTCAAAAGAATCGAGTGCGATTTCTATAAAGCACACTGCAATGTTTGAGCAGTGATCGGAAATTCGTTCGTAGTTGCTGATGAGGTCGGAAAGAATGAAGCCGAGCTCGATGGTGCAGTTACCGTCGCGGAGTCTTTCGATGTGACCGGTTTTGATTTTT
The DNA here is from genome assembly GCA_045586905.1 of Clostridia bacterium. Taxonomy (GTDB): domain Bacteria; phylum Bacillota; class Clostridia; order UMGS1810; family UMGS1810; genus RGIG1828. The sequence goes on along the minus strand of JAZNBF010000093.1, from coordinate 1,904 downwards.
CTTTTCAGACCGTCTATAACCTGTTCGAGAGGCTCAACCTTAGAAGATACAATTATGTCTTCGGTTACCAGAGATTCTATTGCAAGGCTCAGAATTTCCTCTACTGCACGGTTGATGATGTAAAGGTCCTGCTTGGCCTTGTCGGAAAATGCAACGCCTTTGTCGTGGATTTCCTTTGCAGCTTCGGCGATGTTTAATGCATGGTCGGAAATTCGTTCGATATCGCCTATGCAATGAAGAAGCTCTGTCACAATTTTACTGTCTTTTGTGGACATATCGGAGTTTGCAATTTTTACAAGGTAAGAGCTTGTCTTATCTTCGAATTTGTCGATTTTGGCTTCAAGTTCGTTTACAAATTTAAAGGTTTCATCACTGTAATTTTCAAAAAGAGTTGATGCCTGGTCATATGCATATTTTGTGATTTTTGCCATCTCACAAACAATCTCTTTACATCTTTCAACAGCAAACGAAGGTATTGAAAGGAAACGGTCATCAAGTGTTGCAAAGTCGTCTTTTTCCTTTTCCTGTTTTTTGGTTTTCACGGTTGCAACAGCCAGTTTTTCGAAAGCACCTGTGAATGGAATGAGGATAACTGTGGAAATGATATTGAAGGCAGTGTGTGCAAAGGCAATAATAACTGCAGTTGCATCCTCATACATAAAGCTGAAATCGAAAACAGAGTGAAGAATGTAGAAAACAGAGGTTACAATGATAACACCTATCATTTTGATGTACAGACAAGAAAATGCAACACGCTTGGCGTGTATATTGCCACTGATGGCAGAGATGATGGGAGTAATGGTTGTGCCTATGTTCATACCTAAAAGAAGCGGGAAAGCAACAGCAAAGCTCATGTTAACGCCCGACACTGCAAGTGCAATAAGCACACCGACAGCAGCTGACGATGACTGAATGATGGCTGTGAAGATTGTACCCACGAGTATGCCGACTATTGGGTTTTCAAACATAACCAATATGGCATTGAATGCACCTCTGAGGCCCGATACTGCACTGCTCATGGCATCCATGCCGAACATCAGGATGGCAAAGCCCAGAAGCATGTAGCCGGTGTTTTTCCTCTTGTCGTCTTTTGACATCATTGTGAGCAAAAGACCTGCCAGAGCAAGCACGGGAACAAATGAGCTTGGCTTTAAAAGCTCAAGAATGAAGCCTGCACCATCGGGGATATCGGTGGTGGTGAGGAGCCAGGCAGTAACTGTGGTACCGATATTGGCACCCATTATTACACTGAGTGTTTGTCCGAGTTTCATGATGCCTGAGTTAACAAAACCTACAAGCATTACTGTGGTAGCAGATGATGACTGAATGACTGCAGTGACACCAAGGCCCAGAAGAAGACCTTTCCACTTTGCAGAGGTGAGACGGGCAAGGAAAGATTCGAGCTTGCCGCCGGCAAGCTTTTTGAGACTGTCGCCCATAAGGTCCATACCATAAAGGAAAAGGGCAAGACCTCCTATTAAGCTTAAAACCATAAAAACTGTTTCCATAACTTGTCCTCCTTATATATGATTTAAAAACATTCCAAATACTACCGATTTTAATATAGCATGCAAAATAAATCAAGTCAAGTAGTAAAAATGTATAAATAACAGGATTTTTGGTATATGTTTTTTCTCTTATATATAGATTGCTTTTTTGGCATAAAAATACACCTTCAAAATCTGCTTTGAAGGCGTGTTTTTAAAAGTTAATAGTGCTTCTTATTTTAATTTATATATCCTCCGTCAACATTTATAACCTGCCCTGTTATAAATGATGCATCCTCGGATGCGAGATAATATGCCAAAGACGCCACCTCATCGGGAGTGCCTATGCGGCAAAGAGGTGTTTCTTCGCAAAGAGAGGAGATTTCATCAGACGAGAGATGGGCATTCATGTCGGTG
>JAZNBF010000092.1:0-4993 GCA_045586905.1 Clostridia bacterium | reverse complement strand
AATCGGATTCCCTCCAAAAGCTTTTATGATACTATTCAGCACTCCCGAGTTGGGACTTAAAAACACATATGAAATATAGGCAACAATAACCCATGACATAAAATTGGGAAGAATTACTGATGATGCATCAAACTATGGCTATGCTGTGGTTGAAAAGAGCGATATGGTCTTCATTCCCGATCCGTCAACTGCAGTTATCGATCCTTTCTGCGAGATACCCACACTCTCCATGACAGGCAATGCAATGATAATCGACTCCCCCGAAAACAGACCTCTGCCTCAGTATCCCCGTAACATCGTTCTCGCTGCCGAGAAATATCTCAAAGACTGTGGCATTGCCGACACCATGCTCATCCTTCCCGAGTTTGAATTTTATCTTTTCGACTCTGCCGGCTGGGAGGTTAAACCCGACTCCGTAGGCTATTGCGTTGATGCTGCTCAGGCTCACTGGAACAGCTTTGGCGAAGGCACAGGCAATGTTGTGGCAAAGCAGAAAAACTATCACATCGCAAAACCCTTTGATGTAACATACGAGGCAAGAAGTGAAATGTGCATGCTCATCGACGATGCCGGTATCGCTCTCAACTACCATCACCCCGAGGTTGGTGCAGGCGGTCAGTTTGAGATTGAACCCGAGCTTGGCAAAATGTCGGAAATGGCAGATGCCACCATGATGATAAAATATATCATTCATAACACTGCTCGTAAGCATGGCCTTTCTGCCACCTTTATGCCCAAGCCCATCATGGGTGAAGCAGGCAACGGTATGCACGTGCACATGCTCCTTTTAAAAGACGGTGAGCCCGTGTTCTCCGATGACAATGGCTATTCTCACCTTTCGGAAACTGCCCACTACTTCATGGGTGGCCTCTTAAAGCACATTGCATCTCTCTGTGCCATCACAAACCCAAGCACAAATTCCTTCAAGCGTCTTGTGCCCGGCTTCGAAGCTCCTGTCACAGTTGGCTATGCCACATCAAACAGAAGCGCAGTTATCCGTATTCCTGCATATGCAAAAGATCCGTCGCTCCGCCGCTTTGAACTCCGAAATCCCGATGCCACCTGCAACCCCTATTTCTGCTATGCAGCCATTCTTATGGCAGGCATCGACGGTATAAAGAACAAAATCGATCCCCACGCAAATGGCTGGGGCCCATATGATATGAACCTCTTTCATCTTCCCGATGAAGAAAAAGCAAAGCTCAAACACCTTCCCACATCACTCGACGAAGCTCTCAATGCACTCGAGGCAGACAATGACTATCTCACAGCGGGCGGAGTATTCCCCAAAGAGCTCATCGAAAACTTTATCAAAACCAAACGCGCAGAGGTGAGAGAGCTCTCAGCTATTCCTCATCCTGCAGAATTTGATAAATATTACAATCTGTAATGCGTTGATTTATCAATGCATCGATATGAATTCCTACGAATTCCCGATATGTCATAAATGACTCGATATGTGCTTTGCACTCGATATGTTGCTGACGCAACGAGAATTCATATCATATCGGGTTTTGAGTGAAACGAAAAACATATCGATTTTATGTTAGTAAAAATATCGAGCAAACGAAGTTTGCATATCGACAAAATACAAGGAGAATCTTCCTATGACTATCGAAAACATTTTAAACCTTGCAGATGAGCGCAAGGAAGAACTTTTTGAACTTCTCTCATCTCTTATAAAAATTAAAAGTGAAAACTTCGACACCTATGGCGAAGAAGAGAACTTAGCAAAATATGTCTATGGTCTTTGCTGTGACCTTGGGCTTGAGGCAGACCTTTATTCTCCTCTTTCCATCGATGGCTTTACCGATCACCCCGACTACTGGCCGGGACCGAAGGGCAAAGCGCTTGAAAATCGCTACAACGTTACAGGCCGTTGGGTTGGCAAAGAAAACACCGACGACCTTCACATTATGGCTCATTCCGACACCGTGCCCGTGGGCGATATTGCCAATTGGGACAAAGACCCCTTTTCGGGAGCAATAGAAAACGGAAAAATCATAGGCAGAGGCGCAGGTGATGACAAATACGGCATCGCGGCATTCCTTTTTGCAGTAAAGATTTTGAAAGAAGCAGGCTTTGAGCCTAAGAAAAACCTTGTGGTAACGGCATTTGTCGATGAAGAAAGAGGCGGCTCTCACGGAGCGCTCGCAGGAGTATTGAAATATCCCTGCCCTCACGTTATTTGTCTCGACTGCAAAGAAGACCAAATCTGGCATTGCGCCAGTGGCGGCGGCGAAGGCACTTTTACCTTCCACACAAATAACACCGTCGACAGTGCATACAAGGCGGCAATGGCTCTTCCGATTGTTATTGAAGAAATTGAAAAATTCTCAGACAATCGCAAAAAAGAGCTTGCGGCAAATCGCTTTTATAAAGGCACAAGCATTCCCGATACAGCTCTTCGTTATATGGATGTGCACGCAGGCGACCACACCAAAGACCTTGGTGTAGGCAAAGTTTCCGTTGTATATTATACCGACAAGACAAAAGACGAAATTCAAAAAGAAATTGAAGAGCTTGGCGAGCGCATCACAGCCCGTCTTGCTCCTCTTGATATCACCTACGACGGATACAGTCAGGATACCCGCTTTTTCCACTATGGCTATTGCGAGCCCGACTGCGACGACATCAAAAATCTTTTAGAAAGCTCAGAGATTGCAACAGGTTCTCAGCCTCTCGTTTGCGGATCTTGCCTTTCCGATCTTTCGGTAATATCACAAAACACCAAGGGCACAGCTTTTGCTTTTGGTGCAGGCAGAGATTTTGCACTCCCCGGTGGCGCTCATCAGCCAAATGAATTTATTGAATGTGATAAGTTTCTGGACTTTACCAAGACGATTATTGCATACATAATAAAAATGCTTGGATAAAAAATATAATATAAGGAGAGAAAAAAATGAAAAAAATTGTATTTTTAGCTTTAACCTTAGTTTTGCTTTTGGCATCAACCTCTGCTTTTGCCGCATTTTCAGATGTCACTCAAGATGACTGGGCATATGAGGAAATCACTGCCATGGCAGAGCTCGGCATTGCAGTGGCCGAAGAAAATGGCAACCTCAATCCGTCGGAGAGTCTTAATCTTCTATATCTCGACTCTCTTCCCGACTGGACAAAGCAGTACACATCTTCTCTGAAAGCTACCATTTCACCTCTTGAAGACATCACAAGAGCCGAGTTTGTATCGGCAATTGTAAAAGCAATTAACGCCACTTCTTCCTACACCTCTTCAAGCTTTTCCGACATGGCAGATGATGTGTGGTATGCAAAAGATGTTGAGTGTGCCAAAACAATAGGCCTCATAAAAGGCTACGAAGACGGTACCTTCAGAGGCGATGAGGCAATATCAAAAAGAGAAGCTCTTGTAGTTAGCCACAGACTTAATGCCTTTTTGGAAGCTTTGTCAAAATAAAATTAAACGCAGAAAACCCCGATGAAAATCGGGGTTTTTTTGTCTCACCAAAAAAAGTTCAAAAATTTGAACTTTTTATCTTCCGATTTGAACTTTTGGTTCACAAAAACTGAAAAAACGACTTTATTTGTGATATGCCATGCACAAAAAATATGTATTTTTTTGGAAAATCACACAAAACGGTAACGGGTTTTGTCTGTCCTTTCAAAATATTCTTGTTTGACGTCTTAAGCGACAGTATAATCAAAAATACCCTTCTCGCAGGAGAAAAATAACGAAAAAACAGGAGATGATTATTTTGAAAAAGAAAATTAAGGTGCTCATTGCCGACGACAACAAGGATTTTTGCTCGCAGCTTCGTTCGCAGCTTTCAAGAAACGATCAGATAGAGGTGGTAGCCACAGCACTCGACGGAAGAGAAGCCTATGAGCTTGTGCTCGAAACAAGGCCCGATGTGCTTTTAACCGATATCATTATGCCCCACATGGATGGCATGGCACTGCTTGCCAAGATAAATGCCAACACTATCTTATCCAAAAAACCAAAATATATAGTGTTCTCGTCGATGGGCTATGAAAATATAATTTCAAAGGCGATAAGCCTCGGCGCTTCATATTACTATGCCAAACCGTTTGACACCACCGACCTTGCAAACAAAATAACAGAGCTTTTCACCTCTGTGACCGACCCGGCAGGCGCCATGAACTCAAAGCAGGGCAAAAGCCTGGAGGCAAGCATCACAACCTACATTCAGCAGCTCGGTGTCCCTGCCCACATAAAGGGATATCAATATATAAGAGATGCCATTTCTCTGGCAGTTGAAGACATGGAAGCCATCAACTCTGTAACAAAACTTCTCTATCCAACCGTTGCCAAGCACTACTCCACCACAGCCTCCCGTGTGGAAAGAGCCATCCGTCATGCCATAGAGGTTGCATGGGACAGAGGCAACCCCGACGTCCTCTCCGACTTTTTCGGCTACACTATCTTAGGCTCCAAAGGCAAACCCACAAACTCGGAATTTATAGCGCTTATAGCCGATAAGATTAGGCTTGAAATGAAAGTCTCCTGATGCAGGGGATGTAAAAAAAGCGCATAATGACCTAACCTCACCCTCGACGTACTCTTGTACGCCTTCGGGCTGCCGTGCCAACCGAGAAAAACACGCGCTTGGCATTCGGTTTTGCCATTCTGCATCATTTTTTCCTATCCCCTGGTAGGATGCAAAAAAAGCGCATAATGACCTTTTCTGCGGGGAGGAGATCTCCCCTGAAACCCCTCTCTTTCGCTTGAGTTCAGCTGTCGGAAACTTCCTTCGGGTAGCGTGCCCGAAAGCACTTTTATTTTTCGGGGAGGGGTCTCCCCGAAACCCCACCCTTCCGCTGATGTTTTCTCGACGGTTTTTTCGGTCTCACTGAACTTTTCTTAGGGGAGAAGTTCTCCCCTGAAACCCCTCTCTTTCGCTTGATTTCAGCTGTCGGCTTTTCTTCGTAAGCTTTGTGCCATTGGCGGCGCGCAGAAATCTTCTGCGCCACCAATTAAAATCGCACAAAAAAAATGGAAATGATTTTATTTTGT
>JAZNBF010000091.1:0-8874 GCA_045586905.1 Clostridia bacterium | reverse complement strand
AATCCTTGCGGATTTGTGAAATGTGCTTCGCACGTGAAATACACCTTCGGTGTATGAAATATTCGCTACGCGAATGTGGATTTATTTCATTTCACAGAAAGCGAAGCTTTCTATTTCACAATTTACGAAGTAAATTATTTCACATCAACGAAGTTGATATTTCACTAAAACCCCTTGCATCTATTTCGTACGTGAAGTTCAAAATGAATTATTTAAAATATATAAAGAACAAAAACAAGCACCTGCTAAAGCATTTTAGCAGGTGCTATTCTTTTTCAAATGTGATAATGTCTTCAATTTTACAATCTAAAGCAGTGCAGATTTTATTCAAAACAAAACTGTCATATCGCACAACCTTGTTTTTATAATAGTTGTCGATGATCTGATATTGTATGCCTGTTCTTTTTGAAAGCTCATATCTTGTAACATCAAGATTTTTCATGGCTTGTTCCAAACACAATCTGACCATATAATCACCCCATGCTTATATTTTATTGAATATATACTTTGTTGGCAATTTCCTTTATTAAGTATATACTTATATAAATGTATTTTTTACGAGTGGTGAGGTTTTATGTACTATTACAAATATTTACATATAGCATCCGGATTACTTTCCGGCTTAATTTATTTTTTTGTGTGTTTTCTGTATTTTTGCTTGTTCGATTTTTCAAATTTGTGCTGTTTCGGCAAAAAAATCTGAAAAAATAGTTTTATGAGCAAAATCTCTCACAAAAATTGACTTTTATCTGAAATGTGATATAATTAAAATAACAAATTTCATGATTCTGAGGTGTTATATATGATATTAAAAAACGGTCTTGTAATGACAAAAGATTTTGAAATAAAAGAGCTTGATGTCCAGATAGAGGGCGGTAAAATAAAAAACATCGGTGAAAATCTTTGCGGTGATGAAATCATCGACATCAAGGGCAAATATCTTCTGCCCGGCTTTATCGACACTCACATTCACGGTGCATACGGTGCAAGAATAAGCGATGACAATGCCGATCTTGACAAGGTGACCGAATATGAAAAGACTCAGGGCGTCACCTCAATCGCCATCACCACTGCGGCATCGGAGTGGAACTCACTTCTTGGTCAGATAGACCTTGCAGTTAAAAAAAGCAAAGAGAAAAACGGTACCCGTATTGCAGGTATTCACCTCGAAGGACCGTTCCTCAGTAAAAAATTCAAGGGAGCTATGAACGAAAACAACATCATCTCTCCCGACATAAAAGTGTTTGACGAGCTTTTAGAGCATGGTAAAGACCTCATCAAAATCATCACCATCGCTCCCGAAAGCGAAAACGCCGAAGAATTTATAAAATATGCGGTATCCAAGGGCGTTACAGTGGCAATGGGACACACCGATTCGACCTATGATGATGCCATAAGAGGCGTAAAGGCGGGCATCACATCATCAACCCACACCTTCAATGCCATGAGACCTTTCAATCACCGTGAAACAGGTGTGCTCGGCGCAGCTCTTACCGAAGACAGTGTATCGTGCGAAATGATATGCGATTTTGTTCATCTCCACCCTTCAGCACTCAAGCTCATCTACAAAGCAAAGGGCGCCGACAAAATCAAGATGGTGAGCGACTCGGGCCACGCAGCAGGCTGGGATGTTAAGGAATTTGTGGTAGACGGTCTCACACGCTATGTGGTAGACGGTGTGGTTCGTCTTGCCAACGGTACCATTGCAGGCAGTGCCAAAACAATGCTCGACGGATTTAAAAATCTCTTAAGCATGGGCATCCCCATGGAAGAGGTGTCTAAGATGGCATCACTAAATCCTGCAAAGGCATTGAAGATGGAAAATGAAATCGGAAGCATAGATACAGGCAAGCTTGCCGACCTTGTGGTTATGGACAAAGACTGCAACGTGGTGAGCACATACATAGACGGTGAATGTGTGTATAATGCATAATTAAAACGGGTGTTCTTCGGAACACCCGTTTTTGTTGTTTGCAGATTTGTTTTTCAGTCTCTTATTATTCTCAGAGTTTCAAGAGGAGTACCGTTTTTGCCATCCATGATTACATAGCTCACGTTTGATCCAAAACCGTTTTGCTTCATGAGCGGAGTGTCAATTGCTTTGAATAATATGTCGGAAATGTCATTTTTTGATGCAATGCGGTCTTCCATGGCAGGAAAATAAATCAGTCCAAGCTCTGTTGCAACTTTAAGATAGCCGTGAGGATAAGCTCCCTTTTGAATGGCTAAGGGTTCATAACCGAGAACGGTAACAATTGTTTTTACTGCTTCGTAATATGTAATGTCTTTGTCGGGGAGGAAAAGACCGTTGCCATAACCGTTCATGATTTTTTGGTCTGCAACAAATTTTATGCTTCCTGCATATTTATTTCTGGTCGATACGTCACAAAAATCACAAAGCTCGTCGATATTAGGAAGACCATAGAGCTGAGTAACGATTTTTGCCATTTCGCTACGGGTTATGCTTGCATAAGCGCCTCCGCCCACATCGCTCATAATTCCAATGTCACAGAGCTGTGCGAGCTCGGAGCGCATTGTAATATTACCGTCTGACTCAACATAATAGTCGGGTGGGGTGCCGACGGGAGCTTCGGCATGGGCTGCAAATGCTGCTGTGACAATCATCAGACAAACAATAATCAAACTCAAAAAGCCTTTGTTTTTCATATAAATCGTCTCCTTTTCTAAGCTTAAACTGTGATGTAGTGTTTAGGAACAGAATATTTTTGCAGTTAAATTATACCATGTCATATATTTAAAATCAACAGCTGTATCTTTTTGTTTTTTTATTGTAACATTTTGTGCTTTTTCTCTTTCAGCTTTCTTGCGCAGTTTTTATAAGCGCATCAACAAAGCCTCGGGCACTCTCTGTAAGGGGGGTGTCTTTTTTGTGTATCACATAGGCCTGACATGAGGGATGCGCAGTTTTTACCAGAAAGTAGTACACTTCGTCCGACGGTCCGTGTGATGAAATGACTGTGTCGGTGGTTATGGCGGCACCAAGGCCTTTTAGCATCATATCATAAATGACATTTATATCACGGCAGTTATACACCTGATACGGTGCAAGTGGGCAATGCATAAGAAATTTTGCCATGTCGTGCCATATGATTACCGTACTGTTTATTTTTAAAAATTCTATATTTTGAAAGAGGCTGTAGTCGGTGATGGTTTTTTCGGGGAAAGTCTTTTTTGAAACAATCTCATCATAGCTGAGAGCATATTTTTCCAAAGCCTTTGCGTTAGGAAAATCTTTTCTCACACACACTACATATCTTTCTTCCATAATGGGAATGCAAGCATATCTTTTTTCGTCAAAGGTGTATGCAAGCATAATGTCTATCACACCTTGGTCAAGCTTTTCGAGCTGTTCAGAAAAAAGATGCCCTACGCCGATGTGGAGCTTCACCTCGGTGTCGGGATATTTTTTGCCAAATTCCCTGCAGGCATCGGGCAGAAGATATCGTGACACAAAAAACATGCCACCCACCGACACGCTTTCGTAGGTAGGCTTTGAAAGAGATTTCACCCTTTTTTTCATGTTTTCTTCGCTTTCTGTAAGCTCTTCGAGATATTCAATATATATCTTGCCCTCTCTTGTGAGGACAATAGGCGATTTTGAACGGTCAAACACGGAAAATCCAAGCTTTGCCTCAAGCTTTTTAATCGTTGAGCTGAGTGACGACTGAGTTATGTAAAGCTTTTTTGCCGCTCTTGAAAAGCTGCCTTCTTTGTATATTGCATACACATATTTTTCTGAAAGTTCCATTTGCCTCACCTCATATTTATAAAAATCAATATTAGATGTGTATATATTTATATTTGATTATATCACCAAAAGGGTATATAATCAAGATAGATTTTACTCTTGGAGGCATAAAAATGAACAGAAAATTAAAAATCGACTACAAGTGGGTAATTGCCTTTCTCTCATTTGTGACGGTGTTTACAACTCTTGGCTTTTGCAGCTCGACCAAAGGACTCTACATAGGACCTATCACAGAAGCTCTCGGAATTTCACGAGGTGCATTTTCCATAAACGACAGCTGCCGACATATAACAACTTCTGTTTTAAATTTGTTTTTTGGCTTTCTTATAGGGCGCTTTGGCGCAAGAAAGCTCATGGCTGCAGGCTTTATATCGCTCATCATCTCTTCCCTCATATATTCATCTGCCGAAAATGTATATCTTTTTTACCTCGGCGGTGTGTTTCTCGGCACAGGTCTTGCGTGGACAACAACCACTATGGTTGGCTCAGTAATCGGCAGATGGTTTAAAGAAAACAGAGGCACAGTCATGGGAGCAATCCTTGCCGCAAACGGTCTGGGGGCAGCGCTTGCAATACAGGTTGTATCGCCCATAATAAACCGAGAGGGCACACTTTTCGGATATCGTGATGCTTACAGGCTGATAGCTCTCATACTTCTTTGCGTTGGTGTGGTTGTCATAACCTTTTTCAGAAACAGTCCCAAAGATTATGTAGCAGACGGAAGCGGCTCTGCTAAAAAGAAACCCAAGGGTAAAACCTGGGAAGGTCTCGCATTTGGCGAGATAGTAAGAAAGCCGTATTTCTATGTTGCACTTTTTTGCATTTTTGTAACGGGTATGATTTTAAACGGTATAGGAGGTGTTTCGACACCTCTTTACAGAGATGTGGGACTTCCCGCAGACTACATTGCGCTCATACTGAGTATACACTCTCTTTGTCTCACAGGCTTTAAGTTTGGCATCGGATTTTTCTATGACAGGACCAACCTCAGAAAAACCTCAAACACCTGCTTTATAACAGCGATAGTTGTTATGATAGCTCTCACCTTTGTTACCAACACACGCCTTGGCATGATACTTGCAATGTTTTATGCAATCTTTTCGTCCCTCGCACTGCCTCTTGAAACGGTAATGCTTCCCATATATTCAGGCGACATTTTCGGCGAAAAGGCATATGACAAGGTGCTTGGCATTGTCACCTCGGTAAACACTCTCGGCTTTGCAGTTGGTTCCCCTGCTGCCAATCTCTGCTTCGACATAACAGGAAGCTACAACATCGCCATCTATCTCGGATGTGCGCTCATGTTTGTGGCAACAATACTTATGCAGTATGTTATAAAGGCATCGGACAAGGATAAGGCAAGAGTTAAAGCACAGTAAAATAAATGTTTGCATATTAAAAACGGATTGCTTTGCAATCCGTTTTTTCATATTTTGTTCAAATCCGGCACACAATAAAACACGAAAGGGTGTGTTTTTGTGGCAAAGGAAAAGAATGTCACACTCGAGATAAAAAATTTTTTGTATATACTGTCGGGCACAGTGGTCCTTGCAATTGGCGCCTCGCTTTTTATCATTCCCTATAATCTCGTAGCAGGTGGCGTCACGGGAATTGCCATTGCCATATCGTCATTTTTCGGCACAGACAGTGTCGACCTTCTCATTGCAGTGATGAGCTGGATTTTGTTTGGGTTTGGTTTTTTTGTCCTCGGCAAAGCCTTTGCCTTAAAAACTTTTGTTTCGTCTCTTTTGTATCCTGCTCTGGTGTCGGTTTTTTCCCGTCTGGCAAGCGGCGATGTGCTTGGAGGTTTTTTTAATCTTCATTCGTCGGGGCATGCCGAAATAGCCATAATTCTTGCCACCGTTTTTGGCGGAGCGCTCATCGGCACGGGCTGTGCGCTCACCTTTTTGGGAGGTGGCTCAACGGGTGGCACCGATATAATAGTTTTTTCCATCTGCAAATTTTTTAAAAATGCAAAAAGTTCTGTTGTAATTTTTCTGGTCGACATTTTTGTCATAACCCTCGGTGTGTTTGCCCTGTCCGACCTTGTGCTTTCACTTCTCGGCATAACCTCGGCTTTTGTGAGTGCAATAACCATCGACAAAATCTTCCTCGGTGGTCAGAGAGCTTTCATGGCAAACATAATATCAGACCGTGCAGAATGCATAAGTAAAGAAATAATACACTCGCTCGGGCGCACCACCACCATTGCCGATGTGGTGGGAGGGTATACGGGAGAAAGGCGCAAAATGGTAATCTTTACCTTTACAATGCGCGAGTATGCAAAGCTCATTGGCATCGTCACCACCATAGACTCGGGCGCCTTTATGGTGACGCATCGTGTGCATGAGATAAACGGTAAGGGATGGAATGATTGATATTGCACTGATTTTTTGAATTTTTATCCTCTTTTTTGTCTGATTGGCTATTTACTTTGTCAATTTTTTGTGTTATGATGTGATAGTTGTGAAAATTTGGCAACTATTATACATGTAAAAAAGAGGGACAGTGTTATGAGTACATTATTATCAGTTTCCATAGCCCTTTTAGTAGGACTTTTAATGACAAGAGTTTTCAAGCCCCTGAAGCTTCCGTCAGTTACAGCATACCTCATTGCAGGTGTTCTTATCGGGCCATATTGCCTCGGCAGAGCAGGGATTGCAGGTCTTGGATTTGACTCTCACGAAGCAGTGAGTGCACTCGGTCTTGTATCGGAGATTGCTCTTGGCTTTATTGCTTTTGCAATAGGTAACGAATTCCGTCTTGACGACCTCAAAAAAACCGGCAGACAGGCAACTGTAATCGGCATTTTTCAGGCTCTTGTTGCCACACTCTTTGTGGACCTTGCACTCTACGGACTTCACCTCATGATGCCCGACAAAATCAGCACTGCTCAGGCAATCACCCTTGGTGCCATTGCCACTGCCACTGCTCCTGCCGCCACTCTTATGGTTGTGCGTCAGTATAAGGCAAAAGGTCCTCTCACCGACCTTCTCCTTCCCATCGTTGCACTTGACGATGCAGTGGGTCTCATTGTTTTTGCAGTATCGTTCGGCATTGCCAGAAGCTTTGGTCAGGGCATGGTAGACTTTGTTTCCATATTTGTCAATCCGATTGTTGAGATAGTCTGCTCTCTCGGTCTTGGTGCCATCATGGGCTTTATTCTCACTCAGCTCGAAAAGCTTTTCAACTCCAACACCAACCGTCTCAACATGTCAATTGCCTTTGTGTTCCTCACAGTATCGCTTTCTATGCTCGATTTCCACCTCGGACCTGTACATATCAGCTTCTCATCGCTTCTCGTGTGTATGATGCTCGGCACAATCTTTTGCAATATCTGCCCGCTTTCACACGACATTATGGAGCAGACAGATAAATGGACATCACCCATTTTTGCGCTTTTCTTTGTAATAAGCGGTGCAGAGCTTGAGCTTGGTGTGTTCCGTGACGGTGCAGTTGTTATCATCGGCATTGTATATATCATCTTCCGTTCACTCGGTAAATATTTCGGTACATTTGTAAGTGCCAAAGCCACAAAATGTACTCCAAACATCTGCAAATATCTCGGCATCACACTTCTTCCTCAGGCAGGTGTTGCGCTTGGCATGTGTGCGCTTGCAATGGAGCTTGGCTCCGATGGTGTGCTCATCAGAAACATCACCCTTTTTGCAGTGCTCATATATGAAATCTTCGGACCACTCTTCACCAGAATGGCACTTACTGCAGCAGGCGACATAAAGCCCATGCCTCATGAAGTGAAGCACAGAAGAAAAATTAAGCTCGAAGAAGCAAAAAATAAATAAGAGGGATGTATGCAGAGTGCTCTTTAGGGCACTCTGCAGTTTTATTCGCTTCGCGAGTGATATTGCCATGCAGTGATATTGCTTCGCAGTGGTATTACCTTCGGTAGTTAAAAGGCGAATAAAATACCACTAAAGCCACAGGCTTTAATAACACTTTTGATTTATCAAAAATATCACTTTGTACGAAGTGCAGAATAGCACAAAAAATCCACCCTCACAGAGGGTGGATTTTTTATTCTTGTTCTTGATTTTTATTCAGTATAACCAAGTGTTGTATAGAAAGCCATGTTACTTTGAGTGTTATCAAGTCTGCCATACTGAAGAACAATCGGGGTGCTTGATGACACCTTCATGGCATACTGAGTCTCGAATGGAACTTCAAAACCACACATATGCTCAAGATTGTTCATTCTGAAGCATTTAACTCTCTTTGCACCAACATGCCACTTGATGTCTGTGTAGGGGTCTTTGTCGGTGAAGAAAATGCTTACATTTATTTCTGCGTCAACATCCGAATCGTTAACAATGATAACAGATTCGTGGCCTTTTGCTACGCCTTCGCCCGGCTGGGGAAGTTCGCAGTCAGGAATTATCCAGTTTTTCTTGCCGAGTGCTTTTTTATCAAACATCGAGTTCTATAATTCCTTTCTTGAGGTAGTCGGTCATCTTGTGGCAACCGTCTTTTGTAACTGCTGCGCCGATTTCCCATCTGCAGCCGAAACCATCACCCATGATGAAGGTATCTACCTGGAATGTCATGTTTTCCTGGAGAGGATAGTCGGAAGATGTTTCCATCCAGGGAGCTTCAACTTCGATCATACCTGTACCGTGGCAGGGACCATATACGAAGCTGTCTTTGAAGCCATTGTCAACATACATTTTGTAGAAGTCTTTGGCGATGGAAGAAGCCATAACGCCTGCTTTGAGCTGGTCGATTGTCCAGTCGTGAGCCTGTTTACAGAATTCTACAACTCTTCTTCTTTCACCTTCGAGTTTGCCCATTACAACGGGGAGACCGATTGCAGGTGAATAACCGTCGATTTTAGCGGAGAGATTGAGCTGAACAATGTCACCTTTGCCGATTGTTCTGTAACTTGAACGGCTGATAGCGTGTCTTGTGGACTGTTCGCTGAATACATACATGGGAAGACCTTCGTACTCTGCACCTTCTTCATAAATAACCTTTTGTGCCACACCAACCATTTCCAATTCGGTTACACCGGGTTTTAACTTACGGATAACCTCGTCAGTTGCAAGCTCAATAATTCTAAAACCTTCCTGAATGCAAGCCAATTCATTGAT
>JAZNBF010000090.1:0-30475 GCA_045586905.1 Clostridia bacterium | reverse complement strand
TATTATCAATTGATGTGAAAATATAACTTGTTTTTTTGCAAAGTCTTGATTTTTTATTATGTATTCTATATAATAGTAATGATATCATTTCACAGGTGAGGTGCTACATGACTAAAAAATATTTTTCCGTATTTCTGGAATCTGTCGGAATTCAAATCTTGTTTTCAGTGGCTTCCATGGTGTTTTTTGTAAATGTTTTTCCCGTTGCTTATTCTTTGTTTACTGCCTGGCTTTTAATATGGGCTCTTCACTCAATCTTTTGGCGGCTTGGCAATAAAGAAGGCAAAATGATTGTTATACACAACAATAACCTTAAAGAAGGTGAAGCGCCGAAGAAGAAACCAATCTTTAAAGGTGCACTGATTGCTCTTCCTCATTTCATTCTTAACATAATAATATTATTGTTAACCAACTTTCTTAATAAAGATATTTTATTGATAATTGAGGCACTTATTACTTTTCCTTTTGCCAACTTGCTTGCGCCTGCCACAGATGCTT
Source organism: Clostridia bacterium (assembly GCA_045586905.1). Lineage (GTDB taxonomy): Bacteria > Bacillota > Clostridia > UMGS1810 > UMGS1810 > RGIG1828. The sequence continues at coordinate 29,977 of JAZNBF010000090.1, read as the reverse complement.
TGGGAGGCAAATATCTTTCAACAAGAATATTGGCCTGTTTGGCAATGTATCTGCCATGTGTTACAGCTTACATAACGGGCATGCTTAATTTCAGTTTCATAGATAGGTATTACAGAAAAATCATATATAAAACACCATCAAAGAAAGACAATTAATTTCTGCATACAAAAAGCACTTTTCAAATAAACATTAATTACCGATGTTTTGAGAGGTGCTTTTTATGTTTTTTATAAAAAAACAACAATTGTATAATTTGATTTTTGCTGTCATACTTTTGTTGTCAGCAGTTATAAATTTCAGACCTTCATTTGATGTGACGGAAACGGCTTCGCCACCGGTTTCCGGAAGGGTTATAGTAATCGATGCAGGGCATGGCACGCCTGATGGTGGGGCAGTAGGACTTAGTGGAACTTTGGAAAAGGATTTAAATTTGGAAGTTGCAAAATCACTTGGCAACTTTCTCGAACAAAGTGGCGCCTTTGTGGTTTATACCAGATATGACGACAATTCTATTGCCGATGACCTTGACAAAAGTATCAGGGAAATTAAACGAAGTGATTTAAATAACAGAAAAAACATTAAAGCAAATTCAGGCGCCGACATGTTTATAAGCATACATATGAACAAATTTAGTGACAGTCAATATAAAGGTGCTCAGGTTTTTTATGCTCAATCTCCTGATGAAAGTAAGGTGCTTGCTGAAAAGATACAGAATAAAATCAAAGAAATTGCCGACAACACAAATGTCAGAGAAGCGAAAAGCGACAACAATTCAATATTTATACTTAAAAACAGCAATATTCCGTCGGTGGTTGTTGAATGCGGGTTCCTTTCAAACGAAGAGGAAGAATTTAAACTGAAAACAAAAGAATATCGCGATAAAATAGCATTTGCAGTATTTGCCGGCATTAATGATTATTTAACGAGAAACTGAACCCGAAAAAACTGCTAATTGATATATAATATTTACTATTTGGATATAATATTTGTGTGTTATTATTATTGACAGTTTATATGTTTTCAATTATAATTAGTATATACAAAATTATATGTGGAGGTTGTACTAATGTTAGTATCAGCAAAAGAAATGCTAAAGAAAGCTAAGGCCGGCAAATATGCCGTTGGCCAGTTTAACATCAATAACCTTGAATGGGCAAAATCAATTCTTTTAACTGCGCAGGAATTAAATTCACCTGTAATTTTAGGTGTATCAGAAGGCGCAGGAAAATATATGTGTGGCTATACAACAGTTGTTGGTATGGTGAAAGGTATGATTAAAGAGCTCGGCATAACAGTGCCGGTTGCAATTCACCTCGACCACGGCAGCTACGAACATGCTCTTAAATGTATTGAGGCTGGGTTCTCTTCTGTTATGTTTGATGGTTCTCACTATCCAATTGAAGAAAATATTGCAAAAACAAAAGAACTCGTAAAAATTGCCAACGAAAAAGGTATTTCAGTTGAAGCTGAAGTTGGAGCTATCGGTGGCGAGGAAGACGGTGTTATTGGCAGCGGCGAGGTTGCTGATGTCGAGGAGTGCAAACTGATTGCAGGTCTCGGTGTTGATATGCTTGCTGCAGGCATCGGCAATATCCATGGCAAATATCCCGAAAACTGGGCAGGTCTTCGCTTTGATGTTCTCGAAGAAATCAGCAAAGCTACCAACCCGATGCCTCTTGTACTTCATGGTGGTACCGGTATTCCTACCGACATGATTAAGACTGCTATTTCACTCGGCGTTTCAAAGATTAATGTTAATACTGAATGTCAGCTTACTTTTGCTGCTGCAACAAGAAAATATATCGAAGAGGGTAAAGACCTTCAGGGTAAAGGCTTTGACCCAAGAAAGCTTCTTGCTCCCGGCTCAGAAGCTATAAAAGCAACAGTAAAAGAAAAAATGGAACTTTTTGGTTCGGTAGGCAAAGCATAATATAATAATATAAAAAAAGAGCGCTGATTTCGGCGCTCTTTTTTAGGTGATGTAATGAGAACAATTGTTTATGTGAATGAATATAAAGACGCTGATGTAAAGTATATACTTAAAAAAGTTTTTGCTATCTCATCTTCTTTAATTTCAAAACTGAAACAAAACAATGGAATATATGTCAATGGTGATTTGTGTACCGTCAGAAAATTATGTGATGTCGGTGATGAAATCAAACTTGATATACCATACTTTGACAATCCCGCCATTGTTTCAAATAATATAAAATGCACAATACTTTATGAAGATGAAGATGTCATATGCTTCGATAAACCCGCCAACATGCCCACGCATCCTTCTGCCGGACATCACAATGATACTCTGGCAAACTGTGCTCTTAATTATCTGCGCAAAAATAAAGATGAATACCATGTTGTGACAAGACTTGACCGATACACATCGGGCATAGTGCTTGTGGCTAAAAACGCATACAGTGCGTCTGTTATGTGTACAAAAGATTATAACTCAAAAATTTACAAGGAATATGAAGGAATATGTCGAGGTAGGTTTGAAACAAAAGAGGGAACCGTTGAGGAGCCCATAGGGCGCTGTTGTGACAGCGTTATTAAACACTGTGTGAGTCCGAGGGGGAAACATGCAAAAACAGACTACGAGTTTATTGGAACAACGTCATGTGGAAATTCCCACATGCGCTTCAGGCTTCACACGGGCAGAACCCATCAGATAAGGGTTCATATGCAACATATTGGTCATTCACTTGTTGATGATTTTCTCTACGATGATTTTGCATCAGAAAACGGTTTTTTCTGCCTGCATTGCACTCAGATCAGATTTGTTCATCCTTTCAGCAAAAAAGAGATAACGGTAGTTTCAAAGGCACCTTCATATTTTAATCACAAATAAAAAGTTGCAGGAATAATTTTCCTGCAACTTTTTTTAAAATCTGAAATCTCTGTTTCCGCTTTCAATAGCTTTTAAGTTGTTTTTTGCAATTTCTCTGACTTTGTCGCTCAGTATATTGTCAAGTTCTTTTTCAATGAGCTTTTCACCAATCTGCCTTGTGTCATTGGAAGCATAATCGAGGAGGTATTCCTTTAGTGTCATTAGTGCGTTCGGATGACAACAATTCTGAATCTGACCGTTTTTGCAAAGCTGCATAAAACGGTCGCCGGTTCTGCCTTCTCTGTAACATGCAGTACAAAAAGACGGGATGTATCCGGCGCGCATAAGCCAGTTTACAACTTCGTCAAGAGTTCTCTGATCCGACACATCGAATTGCTCGGTGTCGTGAGGACGCTCTTCGTCGGAATATCCTCCAACAGACGTTCTTGATGCACCACTGATTTGTGAAACACCAAGTCGTATTACTTTTTCACGAAGCTCCTGACTTTCTCTTGTAGAAATGATCATTCCTGTGTATGGTACCGATATTCTTATAAGTGCACAAAGCTTTGCAAAGATTTCATCGCTTATACTGTTATCAAAGGCTGACGGATCTATATCGTCAGCTTTTTTAATTCTTGGCACACTGATTGTGTGTGGACCAACACCAAAAGATGCTTCAAGATGCTCAGCGTGCATAAGAAGTCCTGCAAATTCATATCGATATAATTCCAAGCCAAAAAGCACGCCGAGTCCTACGTCGTCTATGCCACCCTGCATAGCTCTGTCCATTGCTTCGGTGTGATAAGCATAATCGTGCTTTGGACCTGTGGGATGGAGTGCCTCGTAACTTTCTTTGTGATATGTTTCCTGAAACAGAATATATGTGCCAATACCTGCCTCTTTAAGCTTCTTATAGTTTTCAACGGTTGTAGCTGCAATGTTTACATTTACTCGTCTTATGGCACCGTTTTTATGCTTGATAGAGTATATTGTATCTATACATTCTAAAATATATTCGATAGGATTATTTACAGGATCTTCGCCGGCTTCAATAGCAAGACGTTTGTGTCCCATATCCTGCAAAGCGATAACTTCCTTTTTTACCTCTTCCTGAGTGAGTTTTTTTCTGGGTATTGTCTTGTTTTTTAAATGATACGGGCAATACACACATCCGTTAATACAATAGTTTGAAAGATACAAAGGCGCAAACATAACAATTCTGTTTCCATAAAAATCTTTTTTGATTTTTTCAGCAAGGTCATATATTCTTTCTGTACGCTCTTTGTCATTACATGCCAAAAGAACCGATGCCTCGCGATGAGTAAGACCTTTTCTTTTTTCTGCCTTTGCAATAATCTCATCAACAAGCACAAGATTGTCACAATTCTCGTCGGCGTACTTCAATGTTTCTAAGATTTCTTCATGGCTGATAAATTCTTCAGCCTTAAGCGATTGTGGATTATACATAATTATCACCTCAAAAAAATACGCCCCGAAATACGGGGCGTCAGTTTAGTTAGTCAGATTAACTTCTCTTTCGCCTCATATATAAATATTCGGTGTCAGAACACTGTAATTCTATCATTTTACTGTCAGAAAGTCAAGTGATATTTATTGTTTTGTAATTATATATTGTGAGTTCACATATGACCAGTTCTGCGAAAAACTTCGCATCAGATTCCAATATCCGCTACCTCTTAGTGAAAATTCATCAATAAGGTCATATTTTTTTACAATACTTCTTACATCTTCAAACCATACTTCGTGTTCTGTGCCATTTTCATCATAATAATTAAAATAAGGCGAAGCACTGGTTTCGTCAAACATAATTTCGGCACCATATCTTTGGGCAATTCGTACAGCTTCTTCATTTCCTATGCTTTTTGCCATGGTTTTGCCCTGCTCAAATGGAAGTGGCCAGTCATAACCGTAATTAGGGATACCCATATATATTTTGTCAGGTGATATGCGACTAACTCCATATTCTACAACTTCTCTCACTTTGTTTATTGGAGCCACTGCGAGTGGGGGACCATAGGTGTAACCCCACTCATAAGTCATTAAAAGAACGGTGTCTGCTGCATTCCCGATAGCTGCATAGTCATGTCCTTCATACAAAGTTCCTCTTTGAGTGTCACTTGTTTTTGGCGCAAGGTCCACATTGACAGTATAACCTTCAGGTCCCATGCTTGATTTCACATTTTTAATAAATTCAACATATGCATCTCTGTCCTGAGGGTTTATATATTCAAAATCAAGGTCAACTCCGATATATCCTTTATTTTTTATTACTTGTATCATCTTGGCTATAATTTCATTTTGAAGACTTGTGTCATTAAATAAAGCACGCGTTTTTTCAATCATAAAAGCTCCGTTCTCGTTTATGGCAGACAGTACCATGACAGGTCCCGACTGCCGTTTATTAACCACTCCGATAACTGCATCATCATTTATTTCAATCAGTTCACCGTCTGTGGTAAATCCGTAGCTGAAAACAGCTGTTTTTGTTGAGTATGCAGCCTGAACTTCCAGCAGATTCCTGTTTATAAACGGATATATAAAACCATACACTTCTATATTTTTATTTGTATTATTGTCATATTCGATAGTCAGTTTTTCGCCGATGGCCAGCCTTGTGTTGAATAGTAGTGCCGGATTGTTGAGTATTAACCTTATAACTTCTGTATTGTATTGATTTGATATAGAAAAAAGTGTGTCGCCTTCCTTTACAGTGTGTGTTACAGATGGTTTAAGTATAATCAGACTCTGACCGACAACGAGATTGTTAAGTCCCATAAGACCATTGTCAACTATAAGTCTCTGAGTAGAAATACCATATTCATTTGATATTGAGCTTATTGTATCACCTTGAGAAACAATATGAATTTCCATAAATCACCTCTTGATATTTATGATAAATAATTATGATAACGCAATCTCATATATTCACACAGAAACACCGATTTGAATATATTAAACTAATTATGTTTAGAGGTGAAATAAATGGCTATTAAAATTTTCATTGACCAGGGGCACAACCCTTCAGGCCCAAATGCTGGTGCTGAGGGTAATGGACTTAAAGAGCAGGATATAACTTATATTGTAGGACGTTATCTTTATGATTTGTTGACAGCAAATCCAAATTTTGAAGCAAAACTGTCACGTACAAATTCAAACGTGAGCCTTGGCAACAGCAATGCGACGAGCCTTCAGCAAAGAGTGCGCATGGCAAACTCATGGGGCGCTGATTATTTTATAAGCATTCACACAAATGGGTCGGTTAATCCCGAAGGTAATGGCACAGAGGCCTATGTATACAGACTTGAGACAGAAAGCTTCTATCTTGCACAAAATCTGGTAGATGCTATTTCAAATAGGATGGGCACAGTCAACAGAGGTGTTTTTGCCAGACCTACACTCTACGTGCTAAGACGCACCAAAATGCCGGCTGTGCTTGTTGAACTTGGTTTTATATCAAATTACGAAGATGCAAAGAAAATGCAGGAAGATCCCTACGGGTTTGCGTTTGCAATGTATCAGGGGATTTTAAAATATTTCGGTATATCAGTGTAGGGGGAGAATAAGATGATAGTTCCATATGACAGACTCGCCGCTGTAAGCTATGCTTTAAGGTGGGCAAAAGGTCGCAATCCCGACTTTTATGACTATGCACAAATTGGCGGTGATTGCACAAATTTTGTGTCACAATCTGTATATGCAGGAAGCTATATAATGAATTACACTCCGGATTTCGGGTGGTATTATATAAATGCAAATGATAAGTCGCCCTCGTGGACAGGGGTACAGTTTTTCTATGATTTTATGATCGGCAATAATGGAGTAGGACCATTTGGAAATGAAACTCCGCTTAATGAGCTTCTTTTGGGTGACGTTATTCAGCTCGGCAATGCAAATGGCCTCTTTTATCATAGCTTGATTTTAACAGGAATCAGACAAACAAGAAGAGGAAAAATTTATTATGTATCAGCACACTCGCAGGATGCTCTCAACAGGAATCTTGCAACATACAGTTTTGAAAACATCAGAGGTATCCACATTTTGGGAGTGAGAAATTCGGATTAAATCAAGCATGGTGTTGACATTTCGAGACGGATGTGATATAATTTTTTTGAATTTAAAAGAAAGGTTGATTCCATAATGGATTCAGACGATAGCGAGTGTAACACTCCTTGTACTTTTATTAATAAAACTTTTGAGGCATACCTTCGCAGCTGTTTCAGATTGCGTGGGCATGCCTTTTTGTGTTCAAAAAAGGCCTTAATCTGATTTTTCAAGGGAATTATCACTTAAGAACAATAATTTAGGAGATTAGTAATAATGTCATACACTATAATAACAATTGTGATTTGCATAATATTTTCTGCATATTTTTCTGCAACAGAAACTGCTTTTTCTTCATTAAATAAAACAAGATTAAAAACCATTGTTGAAAAAGGTGATAAAAAAGCAAAACTTGCCTACAAGCTTTCGGAAAAATATGATAAACTTATTTCTACAATCCTTATAGGTAATAATATTGTAAACATTGCTGCATCATCTTTAGCAACCGTTCTTTTTATAGAATTGCTCGGCCCTTCAAAAGGACCGTCTGTCGCAACACTTGTTTTAACTGTTGTCATTCTGGTTTTCGGTGAAATCTCACCAAAAAGTATAGCTAAAGATTGCCCTGAAAGATTTTCAATGTTTTCTGCGCCTTTTATGCGTGCACTTATATTTATACTCACGCCCATAAATTATCTTTTTACCCTTTGGAAAAAATTGATAACTAAAATATTTAAAGTAGAAGCAAATCCCAAAATGAGTCAGGAAGAGCTGATCCTCATGGTTGAAGAAGTTCAGCAGGAGGGAAGCATCGACGACGATGAGGGTGATATCATAATCAATGCAATCGAATTCACCGACAGAAAAGCAGAAGATATACTGACACATCGTGTTGATATTGAGGCGGTGGCAGTTGATGCAACAAAAGAAGAAATTGCCGAACTTTTTGAGAAAACCAAGTTTTCCAGGCTTCTTGTCTATGATGAAACCATCGACAATATTGTTGGTGTTATCCATCTGAAAGATTTTTATTCAGGTGGTTCAGTAATCAAAGAAGATATCAAAACAATTATAACCAGTCCTGTTTACATTCAGAAATCCGATAAAATCAGTGACATTCTCAAAATTCTTCAGACAAACAAATCTCACATGGCTGTTGTTATTGACGAATATGGCGGCACGCTCGGTATCGTATCTATGGAAGATATACTCGAAGAGCTTGTTGGTGAAATATGGGATGAACACGATGAGGTTGTTGAAGACTTTAAAAAGGTTTCCGACGATACCTACATTGTGGACGGTTCTGTAAACTTTGATGATTTTTGTGATTTCTTCGAATATGAAAAAGACGAAGAAATCGACAGTGTATCGGTCGGTGGTTGGGTTATGGAAACCGTTGGTAAAATACCCGATGTCGGCGACGGATTTGATTCGGGAATTTTAAATGTTGTTGTAACTGAAACAGACTCACACCGTGTGACACAAATAAAAGTAACTGTTGCTCCACTTGTTGACGAAGACGAAAAAGATGATGAATAAATAATTAAAAACTGCTATTGCTTATTTAATGAGCAATAGCAGTTTTGTTTAACACTTATTAAATATAAAAACCCAAAAACAAATTGTTTTTGGGTTTTTTGTAGATAAGTAATTATCTCTTTGAGAACTGAGGAGCACGACGAGCTGCTTTGAGACCGTATTTCTTTCTTTCTTTCATTCTGGGGTCTCTTGTGAGGAATCCGGCTGCTTTTAAAGGAGCTCTGAACTCATCACCAACGGTGAGGAGAGCTCTTGAAAGACCGTGTCTGATAGCACCGGCCTGACCGGTGAATCCACCGCCTGTAACTTTAGCAATTACATCATATTTACCTAAGGTATCGGTTGCAACCAATGGCTGTCTAACAACAACCTTAAGTGTTTCAAGACCGAAGAAATCGTCAATGTCTCTGTCGTTGATAGTGATTTTACCTTTACCGGGAACGATTCTTACTCTGGCAATAGAGCTTTTTCTTCTGCCTGTACCATAAAACTGTTCTTTTGACATATCCATATACCTCCTTATTTAATAACGCCGGTGTAAACTTCCGGTTTCTGTGCTGCGTGGTTGTGTTCAGTACCCTGATATACTCTGAGTCTTGTGAGTGCGTTTGCACCAACAGTGTTGTGGGGGAGCATACCTTTAACAGCAAGCATAATTGCTTTTTCGGGTTTTTCGGCCATTAAAGTTTTGTACTGGATTTCTTTTAAACCGCCAACATAACCGGTGTGATATCTGAAATATTTCTGATCGAGCTTCTTACCGGTAAGAACAACTTTGTCTGCGTTTAAAATGATAACAAAATCACCGCAATCAACGTTAGGAGTGAATGTGGGTTTGATTTTACCTCTGAGAATAGAAGCGGCAGCAACAGCAACTCTACCGAGGGGTTTGCCTTCGGCATCTATAATGTACCATTTTCTTTCTACATCAGCAGGTTTAGCCATGAATGTACTCATATTAGTTTTACCTCCATTTTTTTGTGTTTAATCAACGTTAGCTATTGTAATACATTTAATTATATTTGTCAATGGTTTTTTGAAATATTTTTAAAATATTCTCTCCAAACTCCGTTTTTCTTTGATTTTCTTTAAATATCTCTCGAATGCTAGAAAGGCAATTTCGTTTTATGGTCTCAAGTTATCACCCGAAATCTCTAAATATGTAACTTTTTCTCGCAATTTCTTTCGTTTTTTAGTAACTAAAAGAAAAAAGCAGGCTGCTAACAGCCTGCTTTTTCTTCCTATAAGAACAGGAGAGAAAATGAAAAAATGTTTTACCAAAGTATATGTTTATTCTAACATTTTAAAATCACATTTTCAATACGTATTTTTGACGAAAACGTCAAAAGCTAAAGCGTTTTTTTGGTAATAATGAACAAAGACTAATCATTGTCACTCAAAATGTGCTTTTCAATTTTCTTTTTTATCCTTTGTAATGCATTATCAATGGATTTTTCGCTTTTCCCAACCGATGCTGCAATTTCTACATAGCTTCTTCCTTTAAGATATTCCAAAAGCACTGTCCACTCAAGTTTGCTTAATATTTCAGAAAGCTTTTCTTCGATTCTGAAAAATCTTTCCTTATCAATCATTATCTCTTCCGGATCAAGTCTCTTTCTTTCAATGACAGTATCAATTAAAACTCTTTCGTTTTCGTCATCATAAATAGGTTTATTAAGTGATATATATGAGTTAAGGGGAAAGTGTTTTTGACGGGTTGCGCTTTTAATAGCAGTAATGATTTGCCTTGTTATGCACAGCTCTGCGAAGGATTTAAAAGAAGCCTGAGCTTCAGGCTTATAGTCCCTTATGGCTTTATACAGACCTATCATACCTTCCTGGATAATGTCCTCCTTGTCGGCACCTATAAGGAAATATGTTCTTGAACGGGAACGGACAAAGTTTCTGTATTTTTCAAGTAAAACTTCTGTTGCATATCCATCTCCGGCTTTGGAAAGAACAATAAGCTCGTCATCGCTCATGTCCAAAAGCTCTTTATAAGTATTGGTTTTCAAGCTTTTCAACTCCGTTTTAATCAATATAGTTATTATTTTAACATAATATAATCTTTTGTCAAGAAACTGTGTTCTAATTACAATAAGTGATTAATATAATTATTTCGGGAGTGAGTATATTGGACAAGATTTGTAAAAAATCTGAGATTATCCGATATTTTACATCAAATATCAAAGAGCTTTTTAATTATTTTGAAAATGATTTTTGGAACAAGCTGACTGCTGTCAGGCTAAGTGTGTGCTCGCCTTTAATCATAGAAATCGGGGCAGACAGATTTTATCTCGGCAGTGAAGGCATAACGCTCCGGTCTTCAGAAGCATACAGAGTAACGAAAAATGATATCTCCGGCATTTTCGAACTTGTAACTAATTCATCAATATATGCTTATAGCAGATATGTAAATGAGGGGTTTGTAACACTCAGTGGAGGAAATAGAGTGGGTATTTCAGGGAACTGTACGGTCGTCGATGGAAAAGTGACTGTAATTTCTGATATATTTTCGCTCAATTTTCGTATTGCACATGAAAAAATTGGTGTCAGCGACTCTATTATCAAATACATATACACCGGCACAAAAATAAATAGTACATTAATTATTTCTCCGCCTGGATGTGGCAAAACAACTTTTTTAAGGGACATAGCACGTTCGCTTGGAAATTATAAAAGTTTCAACAAAATTATCGTATGTGCTCTGATCGATGAAAGATACGAACTTGGGTGTGCGCGTGACGGATGCGCTTGCCTGGACATTGGCGAAAACAATTTTCTGATAAGTGGGTGCACAAAATCTCAGGGTATTTCAATTGTTACCCGTTCTATGGCGCCTGATGTGATAATTGTCGATGAAATGTGTAATAGTTCAGATTTTGAAGCTGCAATATATGCTAAAAACTCCGGGTGTTCAATAATAGCATCGGTTCATGGCGAGAATGAACGTATTAATGAGATGAAATTATCCGGTTATGATAATTTGTTTGAAACTGTAATTGTTTTAAGCTGCAAAAACGGTCCGGGAACTGTTGAAAAAATACTGGGAGGATAAAATTGTGTTCATTAAGCTTAGTGGTTGTGTGTTTATTTTTTTCTCGTCTTTTCTCATGGGTTTAAGTTTTAAGCAATATACAAAAAGAAGGCTGTTATCACTTGAAAACATGCTTCATTGCATGCAGCTTTTCGAAACGGAAATACGATTTTCTGTAAACGATATAATTAGTTCCACTGAAAAAATACTCGAATTCGCAGAAAACGACAATGCAGTAATATTTAATTCTTTTCTCAATAATGCTCATTCAAGAGATGGACGGGCTTTATCGGAGGTATGGAAATTGACTGTTGAAAAAGTGGCAGACTGTGTTTGCTATAATAAAGAGGATCTAAAAGTTCTTATGGAATTTGGTGCAGCATTGGGGACCGGAGATGTTGAGACTCAGATTAAAAATATTAACTGTCTTTGTGGAGCATTGAGAGAAAATATCGATTTCATTAAAAATAAGGTAATTAAAAACGATGATGTTTATTCTAAAATGGGAATATATGTCGGAATGCTTTTAATTATATTCTTAATTTAAAAATGTGAGGTTATAACATTGGAAGTGGAAATGATTTTTAAGATTGCAGCAATTGGTATTGTTGTTGCTGTGATATACAGATTACTTGTGCAATCCGGTAGAGATGAGCAGGCGCTAATGGTAACAATTGTAGGACTTATAGTTGCTATGACGATGATAATCGAACAAATCAGCACTTTGTTTGCAACAATAAAAAACCTCTTTGACCTTTAAATATGAATAATCTGATATTTAAAACAATTATAATATGTGTTCTGAGTGCATTTTTAATTTCAACAATCAGAAGTGTGATGCCGACATTCGTTCCTGTGCTTTTGATTTCAAGCGGCATTGTCTGTTTTTGCTTGTCGGTTCCTTATATAGAAAATATGATTTTAATCATAAAATCTATTTCTGGTAAATTAGACGGTTCAAACAACCAGGCAGTAGTCGCAGTCAAAATTGCAGGAACAGCATTGGTTTGCGAATTTGCTTCACAAATGTGTTTGGATATGGGTGAAAAATATTTGTCTTCCAGAATTGATTTTGTGGGCAAGTTCATTGTTATTTCTATGTGTGCTCCTGCGTTTCTTAATCTTATAAATACTGTTATCGATATGATTGATTCATTATGAAAAAAATAGTTGTTGTTATTGGTGTAATAGTTATAATTCTAATCTTAGTTCAACCTTTTGTTTTTGCAAAAGACACAGACGGTGCCAAAGACAGTCAGGCATATAAAGAAATTTCAGATGTGATAAATAAATATGACACTATGAATTTTATGGGTGATATTAGCAAAAATAATCATCATAATATTCCGGGCAAAATCTTTGAGAAAATTTCAGATGCATTATTCTCCGAGCTTAAGAAATCTCTCAAGACTCTTGTTTCAGTTGTTCTCATATGCACACTTCTTTCAGTGCTTAAGGCTTTTATAAGTAAATCTGCGTTGGCAGAAGTAAGCGAATATGGTGTGTATTGTATTTGTGGTGTCGCAGTTTTATTGATTTTTAAAACAATAAACGACGCATGCATAAACACAATCGATAATTTATCTGATTTTATGGATATTGCTGTCCCGACATATGTCATCATGCTGACAGGGTGTGGCTATGCCACAATGGCAATATCAGTGCAAAGCTTATTTATGTCAATTTCACTTCTGATAACACATGTGATAAAGGATGTTGTGTGTCCTGTTTTATTCTGTTCCGGGCTTTTATCTGTTGTGTCCGGGGTATCAGATGTGATTAATCTTTCGGGATTTATCGCTCTTATATCAAAAACAATAAAGTATATTTTAGGTGTAATTATGACCATTTTTGCAGGAGTTATGGTCTTTTCGGGGTTGTCTTCTTCGGCAACCGACAGTCTGGCTGTTCAAACTGCCAAATTTGCAATTTCAAATTTTGTGCCTGTTGTAGGAGGGTGTTTGTCGAGCGCTTTAAATGGCATGAAACAATCGTCGATTTTATTGAAAAACAACATGGGATTTGCCGGATTTTTAATTTTGATATCATTTTGCATAATGCCTGTTCTGAAAATTTTTGTGTCGGTTTTTTCTTTGAAACTCGGTGCTTCCATAGTTCATATGTTTTCTGAAACCAAACTCGCCGCAATGCTCGATTCAGTATGTGATGTACTGGTGACTATGGGTTCGCTGGTTATTTTTGTGGCAGTTATTTATATTTTGATTATAGGAGTTATAGCCTCGGTGGGTTAGAGTGATGAATGAATTTAAGTCGTATATAATCCGAATCATAATTGTTGCTGCAGTAGTACAATTCGGAACACTTGTAAGCGGAGAAAAATACAAGAAAACATATTCTTTTTTTGGTGCAATCTACATTATTTTTGTGCTATTATCTTTTCCGGAATTCAGTATAGACAAACTCTCATATAAATACGACAGTAATATAAAATCTGAAATTGGAGAATCTGTCATAACCAGACAATTCACAGACAATGTTGCAAAAAAAATCAGCGAATCGATTATGCTTGTTTTTAACTTACGGGCAGATGTTACGGTTTCGACAGACAGTACATATTCAAAAATATGCATAGTTATTGATTGTAATTGCTCCGACGAAGAAAAATACCGTATTGAAGAGTATGTGCGAAAAACTTTTTGTACTCCTGAAGATGAGGTGACATTGATTGAATAAATTTTTTGACAAATTAAATTCCCGTTTCACTTTTAAAAAATACCGACTTTTTCTTGTTGCTGTTATGTGCATTGGGTTAATCATGGTTACTTTCGGTGATAAAAACGGAAAAATCAATAAAACCGATAGTGGAGAGGAGAAAGAAAATGTAGTCACAAGCAATACAGCAGAGGAAAAAAAGATTGAACAACAACTTGAAGAAATACTCTCCGAGGTTTCTGGAGTTGGTAAAATTAAAGTGTTTGTCACATATGAATCTACCGATGAAAAAATTGTTCTTAAAGATAAGGATGGCCACGGAGGTGAAAATACTGTGCAATATGGCGGCAGTTCCGAAAATCAGCCATTCGTCTACAAAGTCCTGCCTCCTGAAATTGGTGGTGTTTTAATTGTTTCAGAAGGAGCAGATGATGTAAAAACAAAAAATGATATAGCCGATGCAGTATCTACTGTGTTGGAAATACCGTTGCACAAGGTGAAAGTGCTCAAAATGAAATAGAATAGGGGATACATATGTTTATAACTGTTAAAAAAAGGAATATATCAATTGGCATAATTATCGTTGTGTTGGCGATATCGGCATATTTAAATTTCAGAACTGTAAATAATGACGCAACACACGTTGCATCAGATGTGATTTATGAAGAAAAAGAAATCAAAACGGGTGAGGCAATCATGGTATCAGGAAAAGCCGACGCTATGCTCGAGGCAAGAAACAACCGTGAGATTGTAAGGAGTAAAGCTTGTGACCTTTTAACAAAAACAATGAAAGATGTAGGTGCTTCATCAGATGCCAGGCAAAAAGCCGAAAACGCACTGCTGCGTATGGCTGAAGATATGGACAAAGAAAATGAGTGCGAGAGTTTGCTCGCGGCAAAAGGTTTTGCTCAATGTGTTGTATTTGTATCAGAAGACAGTGTAAATGTAACAGTAAATAAGAAAGATATTTCGGAAACAGATGTGGCAAAAATCAATGATATTGTTTCATCTGTAACTAACCTTGATAATATCAAAATAATAAGCTTAAAATAATGGTTAAAATTCTTTTGGAAAAAATGTCATTTTTGTTGACAAAAAACACTATAAACTATATAATGACTTTGTCTTGAATAAACTATGGAAAAGGTGATATATGTGAGTGTGACTTTACCGGCAATAGGAAATAAAGCACTTGTTCCCGAGTGGTTCCCTACACCTATGCAGGCTTTCATTTTCAGAAACTGGAGCATGGTGTCTGCAAAAAGGATTGCTTCTTTACTGAAAACAAGTGAAGAAAATATTATAGCCGAAGCCGAAAGGATGGGGCTTGGTAATCAGGGCAACACTGAAATTTGGTTTGAAAAAGGTTATATTACAATTATACGTTCAAACTGGCATTTGCTTCCTTATGAGCAGCTTTTTGAATTGCTTGGCTGGAGTGCAGAAAAGTTTGCATACATACTGAAAGAAGAAGATTTTTTGGGACATAAGCTTGGACCAAAGCCTGATTGTGACAGAATAGAATATCAGATTCTAACTCCGGAACAAATAGAGGAAACCAAAAAAATCAAACGACTTCTAGACAAAGTAGAGCTTGAAGTAGGAGATAACCGACGGGCGCCGTTTGATTTTATTTACGGTGAAAAAGCGTTCGATAAGGTCGACTCTCCGTCTGAAGAGCAGTTTGCAGTTGACAATTCATGGTTTGTATCCAACCTCACAGAAAGTGAAGTCGTTGAGGTTATGGCAAACAGATTCAAAGATAATATAAGCAAAAAGTTTGATGTTGATTTGTCGGGAAATGAGCACCGTATTTCCATAGAGTTTACTGATGCAAAAGAAGAGGAATATCACGAGCTTGTTATCACAAGTGATTCTATTGTTATAAAAGCAGGTGGCGATGCAGGCGCAATGCGGGCTTTGTATCGCATCGAGAGTTTCATGACCACAAACTGTGGCCCGTATCTTTCCGAAGGCTCATACAAGCGTACGCCCCGTTTCAAGTCGCGTTACATCTATCTTTATTGCGGTCTTTATGAAGGGGCTTTCGATGTTGACAGTCGCACATATTGCACCGATGAGCTTCTGGAAGAATATGCCAGAGTCGGCGTGAATGGCATCTGGTTCCAGGCAATTCTATATAGGCTCACCGAGTTCAGATATGATTCGGAAATGTCTGACGGATGGCAAAAAAGGCAAGAGTTTTTAAAAGATTTAATAAATCGTGCAAAATATTATGGCATAAAGGTTTATCTTTATATTAATGAACCCAGATATATGCCTGCATCTTTTTTTGAAAAATATCCTCATCTCAGAGGTGCACGCTATCGCGATGGTTATTCCATGTGCACATCTGTTCCTGAAACACTTGAATATTTGTCTGATGCTGTTCAGAAACTTTGCAAAGCTGTTCCCGGAATCGGTGGTTTTTTCACAATCACAATGTCCGAAAACCCCACACACTGTAAGTATGGCTGGCTACCAAGCAAAGAGCCTTGCCCGAGATGTGCCGGTGTAGAAACCTGGAAATTGGTTGCAGATGTGAACTCAACTTTAGAAAAAGCTATTCACAGTGTGGACAAGTCCATCAAATTTTTTGCCTGGGATTGGGCTTGGTCTCCTAAACTTGGTTTAACCGATGAGAATATTGAAAAATGTATCGATGCCATGCCTGAAGGTGTGGGATTGATGTGCAAAAGAGAAACTGACATTCCTTTTGTAAGAGGTGGTATCGAGAGCGAACTTTCCGAATATTCCATTTCTGTTGGTGGTTTAAGTGAACTCAGCAAAAAAAGGTGGAAATACGCCAAGGACAAAGGTCACGAAACTGTTGTTAAATTGCAACTTAATGACACTTGGGAATGCTCTACTACACCATTTGTTCCTGTATTCCGTACTGTATATAATATCATCGAAGAACTTATAAAAATCAATATGGACAATCTTATGATAAGCTGGACACTTGGGGGATATCCTTCTCCAAGCATCAGACTGATATCCGAGGCGTTCTTTATAGAAAACGATAAGTCTGCCCCAAGCTTTGAGGATGCTCTGAATGTCATATATGGTAATGATGCTGATGTTATAGCCAAAGCTACTGATAAGTTTTGTGACGCATTCGGAGAATTTCCGTTTGACGTTGAAGTTGTATATCACGCGCCGCAAAATGCCGGACCTGCGAACCCGTTATATCATAAACCAACAGGCTACAAAGCTACTATGACAGGTTTTGCTTATGATGATCTCGAAACCTGGAGAAACTTTTATCCCGAAGATGTTTTTGAAAAACAATTCTCGCTTATGAGCGAAAAATGGGCAGAAGGTTTAGTAGACCTCAAGCCTTACGAAAACACAATGCTCTATGATGCTGCTTATGTAAGCTATTCTTTGTTTAAAGCTTCACACAATCAGATAAGATTTGTTCAGCTCAGACGTCAACTTGAAATGGAGTTTAATAAAGAAACCGTAGAAGAAATAATCAGTATTATTGAGAATGAAAAACAACTTGCAACCGATATATACAAAATAATGTGTCGCTTCCCTGAAGTAGGGTATGAGGCAGCAAACCACTATTATTTCAATCTTGACAACATGAAAGAAAAAATAGTTAACTGTCAGTGGCTTATTGAATACTATTCCGATATGATGTAATATGTAAATAAAAATAACAATCCTGAAAAATAGGATTGTTATTTTTATTTTTTTGTGTTATAATATTCTAGGTTATATATATTTAACCGTTAATATTTAATTTTTCTGTATTAAGGAGGAAAATCATGGAAAATTTAAACGAAATAAACGAAAACAATGGTTCAATAAAAATATCCGATGAGGTTATAGCAACTATTACTTCTGTCGCTGTCGCCGAAATTGAAGGCGTTTCCGGACTCATGGGTTCCATAGCCGGTGAGATTGCATTAAAATTCGGCAAAAAAAACATAAACAAAGGCATAAAAGTTTCTTCTGATGATAAAGAAGCTGTTATTGATATCAACATTGTTGTTAAATACGGTATAAAAATACCGGAAATTGCCTGGGAAGTTCAGGAGAATGTAAAAAAGGCAGTTGAGTCAATGTCCGGACTTGTTGTAACAAAGGTTAATGTTCATGTTGTAGGTGTTGAATTTGAAGCAAATATAAACACTGACAGTGGTGACGAAAGTGAAAACTGATTTAGTTTTCAACCATTTTACTTACGGAGGACATTATGAGCAGAAAATCTGCAAGAGAAGCAGCTTTTAAAACTATTTTTGAAATACCATTTCATTGCACCGAAGAACCTATTGATGTGATTAATTTCAGTGTGGACTATTTGAAATCCGAACTCAACAAGCCCTCTGATGCTGAATATTTCAAAGAGGTCACCATCAAATGCTATGACAATATTGAGATTATCGACAAGAAAATTGCCGACAATCTCAAGGAGTGGACTTTGGATCGCATTTCCAAAATCAACCTTTCAATTCTGAGGCTTGCAGTTTGCGAAATCTTATTTATGGAAGAAATACCATATCAGGTTTCCATTAACGAAGCAGTAGAAATGGCTAAAAAATTCAGCGATGACGATTCGCCTGCATTTATCAATGGAGTCTTGGCTTCTGCAATCTGACGGAGGTTAGTATGCCTGTTGTTACTGTTTCTCAGCTCAACAATTATATAAAACGCTATCTTGAACAAAACCGTCAGTTGTCTGACCTATGGATAAAAGGCGAGATTTCAAACTACAAACGCCATTATAGTGGTCACATCTACATAACACTGAAAGATGAAACGTCAACCCTCAAAGCTGTTATGTTCAAAGCAAGTGCTTCCAGGCTTAAGTTTGAACCGTCCGATGGTATGAAAGTTGTAGCGTTTGGTAAGGTATCTGTCTATGAAGCCGGTGGTGTATATCAGCTTTATATTGATGATATGATACCCGATGGTAAAGGCGAGCTTTACGCTGCCTATGAACAGTTAAAACAAAAACTTGCCCAGGAAGGACTTTTTGCACCTGAACATAAAAAAGAAATACCGAAATTTCCAAAAAGGGTAGGGGTGGTTTCGTCTGTGTCCGGAGCTGCGCTTCGTGACATATTAAATGTTTTAAAAAGACGTTACCCAATTGCAGATGTTGTGATCTATCCCGTTATGGTGCAGGGCATCGGAGCCTCCGACACTATTTGCAAAGGTCTGGAATATTTTTCGCACTCCGGATTTTGTGATGTTGTCATTCTTGCCCGGGGTGGTGGCAGCATAGAGGATTTGTGGGCTTTCAACGAAGAAAACACTGCCAGAGCAATTTTCAACTGTAAGGTTCCTGTAATAACCGGCGTTGGTCACGAGACAGATTATACCATAAGCGATTTTGTGTCCGATCTCAGAGCACCAACTCCATCAGCAGCTGCCGAATTGGCTGTGCCATCTGTTGATGAGATTATAGCTCATTTAGAAAAAAATATTCAAAGGTGCCGCATGACCATTAACACAAGACTGCATATTTGTGAAGAAAGGTTAAACAGACACAGCAGTGAACACATTTATAACAGGATTGTCTCATCTGTTGATAATTATAAATTGTTAAACGAGAGACTTTGCACAAAAAGCAAAACATTCATTGAGAATAAAATGCTCAGACTCAGTGCAATTCTTAACGAACAGATTACTTCGCTCGAAGCACTGAATCCTCTTTCTGTTATCAGAAGAGGATATACAATTGCTCAGGATTCATGTGGAAACGTTATCGATTTTAAATCTGCCACTGAGGGTGATGAATTTGA
Organism: Clostridia bacterium; assembly: GCA_045586905.1. Lineage (GTDB taxonomy): Bacteria > Bacillota > Clostridia > UMGS1810 > UMGS1810 > RGIG1828. The sequence continues at coordinate 10,077 of JAZNBF010000090.1, read as the reverse complement.
GCTCGTTTTTGACGGTGGCGTTGCTGTATGTACACTACGGAGGGTTAAGTATGAAGGAAAATAATTTTGAAAATATGCTTTCGGAGCTCGAAAGTACTGTAAAAGCACTCGAAGAGGGAAATGCTACTTTGGAAGAAAGCATAAACATATACGAAAAAAGCATAAAGCTTTCTTTTGAGTGTAAAAAGCTTCTTGAAATGGCAAAACAGAAAATCGAAATAATTAACACGGAAAATTTCGAAAGTACAGATATTGAATGTGATATTATAGCGGAGAATTGATATGAATTTTAAAAACGAATATAACAATTTGATAGATTCAATAGACAAATACATTTCAGACTATCTGGACAATACATATGCAAAGTCGTCGCCTGTTTTACTCGACTCGATGAAATACTCAGCCCTGAACGGTGGCAAAAGACTTCGATCAATACTTTGTGTTGAAACAGCCAAAATGCTTGGAACATCTTTTGAAAAAGCAATTCCGTTTGCTTCATCGATAGAGCTTATTCATGCATATTCTTTAGTGCACGACGATTTGCCCTCCATGGACAATTCAGACACAAGGAGAGGCATGCCAAGTTGCCACAAAAAATATGGTGAAGCTATGGCTATTCTTTGTGGTGATGCACTTCTTAACAGTGCCTATGAACTCATGGCAGAAAATTGCGACGATATATCCAGTGCCAAAAGCATGAAAATTATTTCATCTGCCGCCGGTGGAAAAGGTATGATTGACGGTCAGGTCATCGACCTTGATCTTGGACTTCAAAAGCTTTGCGATGTAAACAGCCTCATCAAACTGATCGAGCTGAAAACTATGGCACTTATAAGGGCAGCCATCCTTTCGGGTGCTACTTTGGCAGGTTGCTCCGATGAGCAATTTGCCGACATGGATTCATTTGCGTATCATTTGGGTCTTGCATTTCAGATAAGAGACGATTTCGAAGATATAGAAGAGGATAGCTCTGGAGATGCAGACTCTCCTAATTTCATCAATTTTCTGGGTTTTGACAAAGCAAAAGAGCTTTTAAACCAACATGCATACAGCGCAAGAAAAATTATAGAAAAATATAACAATTCAGAATTTATCGCAGAAATGCTTTCTTTTCTGTTTGATTGATATATACTGATGCAAAAGGATAGTTTTATGAACACTTTAGACAAGCTGTTTAGCAAAGAAACAATAAAAAATGCTGATAAAAAAACTGAAGAAAAAATTTGTGAAACTATCAGAGAACTGATAATTGACACTGTAAACACTAACGGAGGACATTTAGCTTCAAACCTTGGTGTTGTCGAATTGACTTATGCGATGCATAAAGTTTTCGATTTCCCTAAAGATAAAGTTGTGTTTGATGTTGGCCACCAAAGTTATGTTCACAAAATATTAAGTGGTCGATACGATAAACTCCACACCATAAGAAAGTTTGGGGGAATATCGGGTTTTCCAAAGACGAGCGAGAGTGAATATGACTCGTTCAACACCGGTCACTCCAGCACATCTATCTCTGCAGCACTGGGCATAGCAAGAGCAAGAGATTTGCAGAATGAAGACTATAATGTAATTGCATTTATCGGTGATGGTGCTCTTGGAGGTGGAATGGCATTTGAGGCAATGAATGACCTTGGCGAAACAAAAACAAAGCTTATCATTATACTCAACGATAATGAAATGTCAATCAATCGCAACGTTGGCGGTCTTTCTGCTCATCTTAGCATGCTTCGCACAGAAAAAAGCTATCTTAATGCAAAGGATAAAATGCATTCTTTGCTTGCAAAAACCGGTAAGGTTGGCAGGGGAATTACAAAATTAATTCGTTCAATAAAAAAGTCTATCACTTTTCTGACCGTCTCCGAGCCAATGTTTGAAGAACTCGGCATTAAGTATATCGGCATCATTGACGGTCATGATATCGGAGAATTAACTGAAGCTTTAAATAAAGCTAAGAACATTGAAGGCCCTGTTATTATTCACGCACTGACAAAAAAAGGCAAAGGATATAAATGCGCTGAAGATAATCCGGATATTTATCACGGTGTATCTGCACGAGGCAATAAACAACCGTCTGTTCTTAAGTCATACACACAGATTTTCGGTGACTATATGTCTGAAAAAGCAGAAAACACCCGTAATTTAGTTGCAATAACTGCTGCAATGTGTGGTGGTTGCGGACTCGATATGTTTTCTAAAAAATATCCCGACAGATTCTACGACGTCGGCATCGCAGAACAGCACGCAGTAACCATGGCTGCAGGCCTTGCATCAAAAGGGATAATCCCTGTTTTTTCGGTGTATTCCACATTCTTGCAACGAGGATACGATCAGGTGTTGCATGATGTTTGCATGCAAAATCTGCATGTTGTTTTTGCGATAGACAGAGCAGGCATAGTAGGGGAGGATGGAGAGACACATCACGGTGTTTTTGATTTTTCTTATCTTACTCATTTGCCTAATGTTACTTTGCTTGCACCCTCGTGTGAAAAAGAATTTGTCGAAATGCTTGACTATGCTATTGACGTGTGTTCCGGACCGGTTTTCTTAAGATACCCCAGGGCACAGGCAAGCAGACGAGACAGTTTACGCTTTTGTGATAATAATTTTGAAGTAATTAGCAAAACCGGAAGTGAGGTTATAATTCTTTCCATTGGAAGAATGCTTGAATGCTCGCAGAAAGTTGCTGCCTCTTTAGAAGAAAAAGGGATATCTTCAACTGTTATCAATGTCAGATGTGTAAAACCGTTCAGTGTTGATAAGCTGGAAGCACTTGTTACACCATCTTCTTTGGTGGTTACTATTGAAGACAATGTCATTTCAGGTGGTGCAGGTCAATACATTTGTTCATTATCACCTAAGCACATAAAACGTTTCGTGCACTTCGGATTCGGAGATGCCTATATACAACAAGGCAGTCAGGATGAATTGTTTGAACATTATGGCCTGACACCTATGAAGATTTCAGCAGATATTATTAAGGAAATAAACGATTATGAACAATAGAGTAGATATAGAAATGGTCAATAAGGGCCTTGTTGAAAGCAGAGAGAAGGCTAAAGCTCTTATTATGGCCGGAGTGGTTTATGTTAACAACCAAAAGGTTTTAAAGGCCGGAGATAAAATTAAAGAAGGCGACACTATTGAGATAAGAGGACAAAAGCTTCCTTTTGTCAGCAGAGGTGGTCTGAAGCTTGACAAAGCTATTAAAGTATTTGACATAAATCTCTACGGTGATACATGCATTGATATCGGAGCATCAACTGGCGGCTTTACCGATTGTATGCTTCAAAACGGTGCATCCAAAGTCTATGCAGTTGATGTAGGATATGGACAACTCGCATGGAAACTCAGAAACGACGACCGTGTTGTTAACATGGAACGCACCAATATCCGATATGTTGAAAAAGATAATTTTGAAGAGAGTATCGACTTTATTTCCATTGATGTAGCTTTCATTTCTTTAAAACTTGTGCTTCCCGTAGCTTTTGAGCTTTTAAAGAACGGTGGAAGCGTAATGGCTCTTATTAAACCTCAATTTGAGGCAGGCCGCGAAGATGTCGGAAAAAAAGGCGTTGTACGCGATCCGGTTATTCACAAGCGTGTAATTGAAGAAGTAGTTGACTTTTCATATGAATTGGGTTTCTCTGTTGAAAAACTTGATTTTTCACCAATTAAAGGCCCGGAAGGCAATATCGAATTTTTAATTTTACTTTCCAAATCCGACAACAAAGACAACCTTGTATCAAAAGAATATATTTCTCAAGTTGTCGATAATTCACACGAAATGGATTGATATATATGAGACACAAAGATAATGAAAATTCGCTCTTCACAGCCACAACAGACGGATTTTTTCCTCCGGCAGATACCAGTGATGACGAAATAGCTGTTTCCAATTTTAAGAATAAAAAACGATCAAGTAGCAGCAGTAATGACGCTAAAAATAATTCGTCTGACAAAAAGAATAGTTCTCCTCATAAAGGGCATCGTGAAAGAGTAAGAGAAAGATATATAAAGCATGGTATTGAGAGTTTTTCTGAATATCAGATGCTTGAATTCCTCTTGTTTTATGCTTTCCGTCAGGGTGATACCAATCCTTTGGCACATAAATTGATCGATAAATTCGGCTCTTTGCAAGGTGTTTTGCGAGCTGACTATAAAGATTTGATAGAAGTCAGTGGTATTAAAGAGACAAGTGCTTCTCTTATAACTCTTGTAAGAGAAATGGGAAGATATATAAACACAAGCAATTATATGGGAGAGACTCTTTTGACAACAGATGATGTTGGCAGATTTTGTTGTAGATATTTTTCCAATCACGTGGTGGAAGAAGCCATAATTATTGTCATCAATGCTCAAAGACAAATACAGGCAGTTGAAGTCATTAGCAAGGGTAATGAAACCCAAACCGGTTTTTCTCCACGAACGATTATAAAGGCTGCACTTTCTCACCACGGGTGTCATATTATCGCAGCTCACAACCATCCCGACGGCAATCATCTGCCCTCCAATCAGGATGTGTATAACACCAACAAGCTTATTCCTGCGCTCAGAGAGTTTGATGTGTTCATGATTGACCACATAGTTTGTGCGGGTGACAAATATACAAGCATGTTTGAAAAAGGATATATAACAGTATAAGCGGTGAAAAAATTGGTTTTCAAAAAACTCACAAAAAATGATTTTGACACATTTAAAAAGATTCTGTCAGGAAAATATGAAAATTCAGAAGCTTCGCTGACAAGCGTGTATATATGGCAACATTACTATAACTCCTTGTTTTGCATTGAAGATGGGGTTTTGTATACCATATACAACAAAAACGGTGCAATTCCGTATGAGGCATTCATGCCGTATGGCGACATGCGCAACACTGAGAATGCAACAGACAGATTGATTGCATTTTTTAAAGAAGATTTTAATTCACGACTAACTATAAATCTCGCAACACAGGATTATGTCGACTTTTTGACCAAATGCAACAAATATAATCTAAAAATAACCGAAATACAAAATTCTTTCGATTATGTCTATAATGTTTCCGACTTAATTAATTTGAGTGGAAAAAAATATCACACAAAGAAAAACCATTTCAATGCCTTCACAAACAAATACAAATATCAATATGTGCGTTATGACTCTTCTATGTATGCCAAATGCATAGACTTTTGCAAAAATGTGGTTGCCGAGAGAACCGGAGATAATCTTAAGATATATAACAGCGAAATGGAAAGCATAATTAAAGCTTTTGACGAATATAAAGCACTCGGACTTGTGTGTTCTTTGATTTTGATTGATGATGAAATAGCAGCATTGTCAGTAGGAGAGGTTTTAACCGATGACTATGCTCTCATTCACATAGAAAAAGCTTCATATAAATACAGAGATGCGTATCCGGTTATAAACAAACTGACACTTGAAAACGAGTTTTCACATCTTGTTTTTGTAAACAGGGAAGAGGATCTGGGAATACCGGGACTAAGAAAAGCAAAACAGTCGTATCGTCCGTGCAAAATGATAAAAAAATATAGAATTGAGTTTTTAGATGATTAAGGAGCAGATATTATGGTATATGTAATGTTGGCAGAAGGCTTTGAAGAAATCGAGGCATTAACTGTTGTCGATATTTTGAGAAGAGCTAATATAGATGTTAAAACCGTTTCTGTAAGCGGTGATCACATAGTTGAAGGTGCGCACAATATAAGGATCGGCACAGATATTCTGTTTGATGACATCAGTGAAGAGCCTGACATGATCATCCTCCCAGGTGGTATGCCGGGCACTAAAAATCTCGACGCTGATGACAGATTGAGAAACTTATTAATTCATTCATATGAAAATAACAAATATGTTGCTGCGATATGTGCAGCACCTATGATTTTAGGCAAACTCGGGTTTCTGAAGGGTAAAATAGCGACTTGCTATCCGTCTTTCGAAACCTATCTTGAAGGTGCCACTTTGTCTCGCGACAAGGTTTGTGTAGATGACAATGTTATAACTTCCCGTGGCCCCGGAACAGCATCGGATTTTGCACTATGCATTGTAGAACTCCTTAAAGATAACGATATCAGAGAAAAACTACATGGTGATATGATATATGAATGATTCAACAAAATCTGAATTACGTTCGTTTTATAAAAGTGTACGAAATTCAATCAATCAAGGTGTTCAAGAAGAAAAATCTAAAATAATTACAGATTTATTCATGCAAAATTTTTCGTTCGCAAATAACTATTTCACATATTTATCTTTTGGCAGCGAAGTGAGAACAGGGGACATAATTCATAAATTGCGTGAAAAGCATAAAAACATATTGATTCCAAAATGCGACACCGATAAACTTACTATGAGCTCTGTAAGATACTGTGCAGATGATTTTTTGCAGAAAAATTCATATGGCATTTTAGAAAATAATAACGCAGATTTATTTGGCGAAAAAATAGATGTAATTTTGCTGCCAGCTTTAACTGCAGACAGGCAAGGAAACAGAATTGGTTTCGGAAAAGGATATTATGATAAATTTATTAATTCGCTAAATTACAGACCAATTTTAATTGCTTTGTGTTATAAAGAACAGATTTTTGATGGTGTTCTGCCAAATGAAGAGCATGATGCAAAGCTCGATTACATAGTTACAGATGACGGTATTATTAGAATTTGCGAAAAATAGGGATGTTCAATTACGAATGTTCATTTCGCAAAATTAAAATTTTGCGAAATGAGGGAGGGCAAAAAAATGATAAAAAACAATAAAACCAAATTTGCCGATGTGCCCGACATTCTGCGCAATTACCTTAACTATATGCTTGTAATTAAGGGGCGTTCAGAAAATACAGTCCGAGAATATTATTATGACCTTCGTACTTTTTTCAGGTACCTCTATGTTGTAAATCAAAATCCTAACCTCGATATAAATAAGCTTGATGAAATTGATTTAACCGATTTTGATACTGAAATTTTAAAGCAAGTCGATCTAAACGATCTTTACGAATTTATGACTTTTGTAAACAATAATAAATCTTCCAATGATAGCTATAAGGCGCGAAAAGTTGCAAGTCTTCGGTCGTTTTATAATTATCTCAGTATTAAGATTAATTTTATCGAAAAAAATCCTGCCCTCAATCTCGATACTCCTAAACTGAAAAAGCGTGTTCCGAAATTTTTAACTCTCCAGGAAAGCATAAATCTTCTTAAGTCTATTGATGGTAAATTCAAGGAAAGAGATGTTGCAATTTTTGTTCTCTTTCTCAACTGTGGACTGCGTTTGTCAGAGCTTGTAGGCATAAATATCAGTAACATCAATTTTGAAAAAAGAACTCTTCGTGTAATCGGTAAAGGCAACAAAGAACGAATGGTTTTTCTCAATGATATATGTATTGAAGCAATCAATTCATATCTTGTTGTACGTCCCGGAGAAGTTGAATATCAGGACAGAGATGCTCTTTTTATAAGCAGCAAAAACCGTCGCATTTCAAACAGAATGGTAGAAATACTAGCAAAAAAATATTTTAAAGTTGCCGGTATTGATGAAAGTCGCTATTCGCCACATAAGCTTCGTCATACTGCTGCAACAATAATGTATAAAGAAGGAAATGTCGACATAAAAACTCTTCAGGAAATACTTGGCCATGTAAGCATTTCGACAACCCAGATATACACTCATATCAATAGTCAGGATATGAAAGATGCTGCCGATAATAACCCGCTCAATTCCATAAATCTTGATTAAAAAAACTCTTTACTGTGTGTATAACACGGTAAAGAGTTTTTTTGTTAATCTAATTTAAGCACCGACATAAAAGCTTCCTGCGGCACTTCTACCGTACCTATTTGCCTCATGCGCTTTTTGCCCTCTTTTTGTTTTTCCAAAAGCTTTTTCTTTCGGGTAATGTCACCACCGTAGCATTTTGCAAGCACATCTTTTCTCATCGCTTTAACCGTCTCTCTGGCAATGATTTTGTTGCCGATTGATGCCTGAATCGGTATTTCAAATAGTTGCCTTGGGATTGATTCTTTGAGCTTTTCGGCGATTCGTCTTCCGCGTGCATATGCCTTAGTGTCATGAACAATAAAAGATAAAGCATCAACGATATCACCATTTAACAGCATGTCAAGTTTCACAAGTTTGGATTGTTGATATCCCTTGAGTTCGTAGTCGAATGAAGCATAGCCACGTGTGCGTGATTTAAGTGCATCAAAGAAATCGTAAATAATCTCATTGAGTGGTAAATCATAATGCAATACAACACGGGTGTCGTCGATGTATTCCATATTTTTGAAAGTGCCTCTTCTGTCCTGACAAAGTTCCATAATGTTGCCGACAAATTCAGTCGGAAGCATTATGGACGCGTCAACAATTGGTTCTTCCATATATTCGATTTCCGAAGGATCCGGCATATTTGTGGGATTGTCTATGTTTACAATTTCGCCACTTGTTTTACAGATTTTGTATATAACACTCGGAGCAGTGGTTACAATATCGAGATTGAATTCTCTTTCAATTCTTTCCTGTATAATTTCCATATGAAGCAAGCCTAAAAATCCACATCTGAAACCAAATCCGAGCGCAATTGAAGTTTCCGGTTCGAATGTCAGAGACGCATCATTCAGTTGCAATTTTTCAAGTGCATCACGAAGATCAGGAAATTTCGAACCATCTGCAGTATATATACCGCAAAATACCATCGGATTTACTTTTTTGTAGCCATCAAGAGGCGCAGAAGCAGGGTTTTCAACTGTGGTGACGGTATCCCCTACCCTTGCATCTTTAACATTTTTAATGCTGGCTGCAATGTAGCCGACCTCACCTGCTGTGAGCTCGCTTGAGGGTATTGTACCAAGGGGTGAAAGATAGCCCACTTCAACAACAGAAAATTCTTTTCCCGTAGCCATAAAACGGATGATGTCATCTTTTTTTACTTTTCCCTCTTTTACCCTGATGTACACTATAACACCCTTATATGCGTCATAATATGAATCGAAAATCAAGGCCTGAAGAGGATTTTGGTCGCTTCCTTTTGGTGGAGGTATTAGTTCAACCACTTTTTCAAGCACATCTTCAATGCCGATTCCCTGTTTTGCAGAGATAAGTGGCGCCTCCGATGCTTCAATTCCGATAACATTTTCAATTTCATTTTTTACAAAATCGGGTCTGGCGCTCGGGAGATCAATCTTATTGATTACAGGCACAATTTCAAGGTCATGATCGACTGCAAGGTAAGTGTTTGCAAGCGTCTGAGCCTCAATGCCCTGCGCAGCATCAACAACAAGTATTGCGCCTTCACATGCTGCAAGACTTCGCGAAACTTCGTAATTGAAATCGACATGTCCGGGTGTGTCTATGAGATTAAAAGTATACTCATTACCGTTTTTGGCATTATACAAAAGTTTGACAGCTCTCGCTTTAATAGTGATACCTTTTTCTTTTTCAAGGTCCATGTTGTCGAGTATCTGATCCTGCATATCTCTCTCGCTGAGTACTCCGGTCTTTTCAAGCATCCGGTCCGCAAGTGTTGATTTGCCATGGTCGATATGAGCTATTATACAAAAATTTCTGATATATTCTTGTTTGTCGGACATAAAATTCTCCTTTGATTTTGCTTGCTTGTATAAATACATTAGTATACATTATAACATCAATTTTAAAATTTTACAATATGTAAACACATAAAAAGCGAAGCTTTTTAATTAAGCTTCGCCTTTTATGTTATTCTGCTCTGGGAACAAGTCTTTTAAACAGAATCGATATCGACCACAATCCGGCCAGTCCGACTATTGTATAAACTATTCTCGACATCAAAGAAAGCTGACCGCCAAAAAGTAACGCTACAAGGTCAATTCCAAAGACACCAATAAATGCCCAGTTGATTGCACCTATGATTACGACAGCCAAAGCAATTTTATCAATCATTCACTATCATCTCCCCTCTATTACTATTTGCGCAATGTATACTGAATATTCTGTAATTTTTTGTAAAATTAGTATCAAATAAGCCTTGTATTAAATAATGTTTAGTGTTATAATATTAAAATATGGAGTAGTGTTTGGTTTTTTACCCGATTAACACTAAAGAGGTG
>JAZNBF010000089.1:0-31726 GCA_045586905.1 Clostridia bacterium | reverse complement strand
AAGAAGATCAGCGAGAAAGTGTAGGTGCGTCATGGCAGAAAGAATACTTACCCGTGTTATCAGCGAGAAAGATTATGTCGATATTGACAGAATCCTTGTTGTTACCTACACCTCTGCTGCGGCTTCCGAACTTAAACAGCGCATTATGGAACGCATATTATCTGAGCTTGATAAAGGCGACAACCCAAGACTTTCAGCCCAGCTTATAAAACTTCCCTATGCTCATATTTCAACAATACATAGCTTTTGTCTCGAACTTATACGCAAGCATTTTTACATTCTTGGCATAGATCCTTGTGTAAAAATAGCAGATGAAACAGATATCAAAGCTATGAAAAGCCAGTGTGCTGAGAATGTTTTAAATAATCATTATGAAAACGATGACAGTCTGTTTAAAGAACTCATACAGGACTACACTCTCAAAAGTGATAAATCATTTGCCGATTTAATCATTTCACTCTACGATTTTTCGCACACTATGCCTGACAGCGACAAATGGCTTGATGGACTAAGTGCCTCATATGAAGGTGATTCGCAAAAGGCTCTCGATACTCTTGTGCACTTTACCCACCTTGCAGCAGAATATCTTTTGAAGCAATATGATAACGTAATATCGCTTTGCACTTCAAATCCTGATTGTGAACAACTTGCATTTTTCTTTGAACGGGAAAAAGAAAAGATATACTCTGCATCACAAAAAGATGGCTATTATGATATGAAAGAAGCTTTTGAGAACATAGAATACGAAAATTGGCGCCTTGCAAAAGGTCCTGAGGATGTCAGGACAATTGCCAATAAGAAAAGAAAGGTTTTAAAAGGCGTTGTTTCCGATACAATTCTTGGTAAATATCTTACTTTGAGCAGAGAAGATATAATCAGAGACAATAATCACGTAATAGGTTATATCAACAAATTCGTGGAGCTCACAAAAGAGTTTTCCGAAGAATATGATTCACTGAAAGCTGAAAAAAATCTGATTGATTTCTCCGATATAGAACATAAAACTCTAAAGCTTTTGCGAAATGCCGATAACACACCTACCGATATTGCACTCTCAGTATCTAACGACTTCGACGAAATATACATTGATGAATATCAGGACTGCAACAATATTCAAAACAAAATTTTTGAATATATTTCCGGCAGCCAAAGAGGCAAACCTAATGTTTTTTGCGTAGGTGACATGAAGCAAAGCATATATAGCTTCAGAGATTCAAATCCGCTTCTTTTTCGTGACAAGTGTGATGCTTTTCCACTTTATGATGGCAAAAATGTAAAGAGTGCAAACAAAATTTTCCTAAGCAAAAACTTTCGCAGCACAGACACTGTTTTAAATTTTGTCAATTTTGTTTTTTCACAGATAATGAGCGTCGATTGCGGAGACCTCAGCTATGATGACAACGAAAAGCTGAATTATGGTGCAGAATACAAATACTATGATGATGATGCATCATGCATAGATCTTGCAATCATTGATAGTTCAAACACCTTTGGCGACGAATATGCACCTGATTTTGCCGGGCTTTCGCCCGTAGAGGCAGAGGCTGTATACATAGGCAAAAAAATCAAACACTACATTTCTTCCGGTTATATGCTCTATGAACAGAAAGATAAAGTGTTCAGACCTTGTCAGTATAAAGACATTGTCGTCCTCATGAGAAGCGCTTCCGGTACTGCCCCTGTTTTTGAAAAGGTTTTTTCTCAGATGGGCATACCTCTTTATAACGATAAGGGTGCATCATATTTTGATACGCCCGAGATTGAATTTTTACTCTCACTTCTTAAAATTATCGACAATCCCGATGACGACATTTCGCTTGCTGCAGTGCTTAAAAATCCTGTTTTCGGATTTGATGAAAATATGCTTTTAAAGATGCGCCTTACAAAAAGAAAGTCGTCATATTATGATTGCATAAAGCATTATTCACAAAACGAAAGTAATTCTCTGGCACAAAAAATAAAGGATTTTCTTGAGCTTATAAATTCCTATTACGACAAGTCGAGATATATGGACACCGACGAGCTTTTGTCATACATAATTAAAGACTTGTATTATAACACATATCTTTCACTTTCTCCCGATGCCGAACTAAAAAAGGCAAATGTCAAATATCTTCTCAAAAAAGCAAGAGAGTTTGAAAAAAATGGATATAGAGGCATATATAGCTTTGTTCGCTATATTGAAAATTATGCCGCCAAAAACCCGGCAGAAAGTGCAAAAATTTTATCTGAAAATGATAATGTTGTAAGACTCATGACCATTCATAAGTCAAAAGGTCTTGAATTTCCGATCGTGTTTCTTTCGTGCCTCGGCAAGCAGTTCAATATGAGTGACAGTCGTGAAAGAATTGTACTGCACAGAGAACTTGGCATAGGAGTGGAAAGCATTTTCAGGCATATTGGTGCGCGTTTCAACACCATCAACATGACTGCCATAAAAAGAAAGCTCATAGTTGAATCAATATCTGAGCAGCTTCGTGTTCTTTATGTTGCTCTCACTCGTGCAAAGCAAAAGCTTATTCTGACTGCTTCTGTGTCCAATGGCGCGAAGCTTCTTTCCGATGCCGAAGATGCTGTTTTAAGTGCAGGCACTGCCATCGATCCGTATCTCATATTCTCTTCCCGTAATTTCATAAGTATTCTGCTTTATGCTATGGTAAGAGGAGCGAAATTTCCGAAAAATCCCTCTGTAAAATTTAATAAAGTGTTAGATTCGGGTTGCAACTTCAACCTTGATCTTATAAACATTTCGGAAATAACACTTCCCTCAAAAGAAAAAACATCTCAAAACTGGCAAAGCTTTTTTGATGGTGAAACTGGCAACTATTCATTTGTTGAAGACAAGCTTTCATATGTTTATAAATATCACAAATCCTCAGAGCTTCCTTCAAATCTGACTGTTACAGAAATCAAAAAGCTATCCGATTCCGGATCCGATAGTTTCAACCTGTTTGATGAGGTGAATCTGTCCGAACCGTCTGAATTCCACAAAGGTCACGTTGCAACAGGAGCCGGGTATGGCACTTTAGTTCATCTCGTAATGGAAAATCTTGATTTTTCTTCTGTTGATTCAGAGAATGTTCTTGCTGAAAAGCTTGAGGAATTGAAGAATAAATCAATTATATCAAAAGACGATTTAAAAGCACTTTCCATACCGAAATTATATAGATTTTTTGCCAGCGACATAGCCGAACGCATGAAAAAACACTCTTCCACTCTTTGTAAGGAGTATTCGTTCAAATATCTCGCAGATTCATCTGTCGTTTTACATTCCGGCACCGACGACAAACTTGTCGTTCAGGGAACTATTGACGCATTCTTTGAAGATGATGACGGATGTCTTGTGATTGTCGACTATAAAACCGATAAGGTGGTAGGGGACAATTCTGACTATATCAAAGACAGATATCGCATTCAACTGGATTATTATGCCTATGCTCTTGAAAAAATCTATGGTAAAAAGGTAAAGGAAAAAGTACTTTATCTGTTTGATACAGGTGAGTCTGTATCTCTGTAAAATTTAATTTGGAGGACACAATATACATGGAATATAAATCTCTAAGCGAGAGCACTCAAAAGAAAATACTTGAGAAAAATCCGATGCTCAGAAATAATCTCAACTGCACCAAGAGAAGAAGAAATGACCATGACATTGCCAATCTGTGGCGACCTGCATATGTGAGAGACTGCGAAAAAATCATTCACTGTCCTTATTACAACAGATATTCAGACAAAACACAGGTTTTTTCGTTTTTGAAAAACGACGATATTTCCCATCGCAGCCTTCATGTACAGCTTGTATCCAGAATTGCCCGTAACATTTCATCTCTTCTCGGGTTAAATGTAGATCTCACCGAGGCTATTGCTCTTGGGCATGATATGGGGCATCCGCCATTTGGCCATGCAGGTGAAGCATGCCTTAATGAGTTGTCTGTCGAAACCACAGGCAGAGCTTTTATGCACAATCTCCACTCTGTAAGAGTGCTCGATAAGATTTTCGACTACAATATTTCATTCGAAACGCTCGATGGCATATTGTGTCATAATGGTGAGTTTCCTCTTGGCAAATATGTGCCTGATACAGAAAAAGATTTCAAGAAATTTGATAACCAGGTTGAAAGCTGCTATGTCAATCCTTTATCATCATCAACGTTGATACCTGCAACTCTTGAAGGCTGTGTTGTAAGAATCAGCGATCTCATTGCTTACCTCGGCAAAGACCGTCAGGATGCAGTAAGGGCAAAAGTGATAGATTCTGATGATATTTTCACCGGTGGCAATCTCGGTAAGTTTAATGCTGCCATCATCAATAATCTGATTGTAAACATTATAGAAAACAGCTTTGATAAGCCTTATATTATGCTCGACGATGAATATTACGGTGACCTGAAGCAAGCAATGAATGAGAACTATCGTTTTATTTATCTGAGCGATAATGTCAAGAGCCTTCAGGATAAATACATAAGGCCTATGTACAGTATGCTTTTTGAGAAACTCTTGTCAGACCTTAAATCAGGAAACAGAAGCTCATATATTTTTAGACACCACATAGGCTATATTGCAAAAATCCGTGCCTATTATAATTCTCAGGACTATTTTGAGACAAACACTTTTGAAGATATAGTTATTGACTATATGGCAAGCATGACAGATGATTATTTTTCGGATTTGTTCCATCACTATTTCCCCGACTATCCTTTTCCGGAGTATAAGGGATATTTCAATTAAAAACTGGATTTTTTGTATGTAGTATGTTATAATTTAATATATCCTTGTATATATCAGGAGGTAATTTATGAAATTAGAAACCGTAGTAGAATTATTGGATGCAAAAGTGCTGAGCGACAATTACAACGAGGACAGCGAAGTGCTCTCAGCATGTGGCAGTGATCTTATGAGTGATGTTCTGGCTTTTGTCAAAAACCAGGCGCTTCTCCTCACAGGACTTGTCAATCCTCAGGTTGTAAGAACTGCCGAGATGATGGACATGAAAGCAATCGTATTTGTCCGTGGAAAAATGCCCGGAGAAGATGTGATAGAACTTGCCAACGAGGCAGGCATTACTGTGCTTTCAACACTTTATCCGTTATATATTTCTTGCGGAAAACTTTATTCCGGCGGTCTTGGCGTGTGAACGGAGGTTTATTATGAACTCTTTTAAGGTTCAGTATGTGGTTGACGGCGAAGATTTTTCCGTTGCCGGTGATGCATCCCGTAAACTGAAAAAAGTTCTTCAGAATTTAGGTGTAGAACCTCATATTATCCGCAAGGCTACTGTTGCTATGTATGAAGGCGAAATCAACATGGTTATTCATGCCGATGGCGGCGTAATTGATGTCGAAATCACACCTGAAAAAATCCATATATTTTTAAGAGATAAAGGTCCCGGCATACCAAATATTTCTCTCGCTATGACAGAAGGCTTTTCCACTGCTTCCGATAATGTTCGTGAGCTTGGTTTTGGCGCCGGTATGGGGCTTCCAAACATGCAAAAATACACAGATTTCATGAACATTACTACTGAAGTTGGTGTTGGTACTACCATCGAAATGATTGTCAATACTCTTGCCTGATTTTCAGGAAAGGAAGGTATTTATTATGGAAAACAATATACATTCCGTTACACTTGATAAAGAAAAGTGCAAAGGATGCACTAATTGTATCAAAATGTGTCCCACCCAGGCTATCAGGGTTCGCAATAATAAAGCAAAAATAATTAAAGAACTTTGTATAGACTGTGGTGAGTGCATCAGAGTTTGTCCTTATCATGCAAAAAAGGCTATAACCGACAGTTTTGACATATTGAATAATTATAAGTATAAAATCGCTCTTCCAGCACCGTCTTTTTATGGTCAGTTCGACAAAGCGGAAAGTATAGGCGCTATTTTAAATGCCATCATAAAATCAGGCTTTGACGACATCTTTGAGGTAGCTTATGCTGCTCAGATTATCACAAAAAAGACCAGAGAACTACTCTCGGAAGGCAAGCTCAATGAGCCTATAATCAGTTCTGCATGTCCTGCTGTTGTAAAGCTTATCACGACCAAATATCCCAGTCTTTTAGATAATATAATTCCTCTCATTTCGCCCATGAATTTGGCTGCAAAGCTTGCCAGGTTAATTGCCGAAGAAAAAAGTGGATACAAAAAAGAGGAAATAGGGGTGTTTTTCATCACTCCTTGCGCGGCAAAAGCCACGTGCACCAAACTGCCTCACGGATTAAAAGAAAGCTGCATAGATGGAGTTTTTTCGTTTAAAGATATGTATCTTAGAGTCCTACCTCATATAAAAGGAAACAACTCTGAATCAGATTATTCTTTTGCTGATTTCAAGGGTGTTTGCTGGGCAAACAGTGGTGGAGAGGTTGCTTCGCTTGATATTGACAATTACATTGCAGTTGATGGCATACATAATGTTTTGCAGGTTTTTGACGAAATAGAAAATGACAAACTTGCAGATGTTCAATACATAGAGGCGCTGGCATGCGTCGGCGGTTGTGTTGGCGGGCCTTTGGCTGTCGAAAATAATTTTGTTGCCCAGACTCGAATCAAACGCATATCAAAAACTGCGGTCGGCAAAGCACCCGGATATATGCCGGATGTTGATGTCCTCTGGGAGACTCCTGTTGTCTCACGAAAGCAGCGAACCCTTGATGATGACATTACAGTAGCTATGCAAAAATTATCACAGCTTGATGAAATATATGAGAATCTGCCTCATCTCGATTGCGGTTCCTGCGGTGCACCAAATTGCAGAGCACTGGCTGAGGATATTGTAAGAGGATATGCTAAAGAGTCTGACTGCATCGTCAGATTTAAAGAGCGTATAGCTCAGATGGCAAATGAAATGCTCAAATAATAAGAGAGGTTTTAATCATGACTGTTAAAGCTTTAGCCGAAAAATATAATTTTGAGGTTTTATCGGAGGGGGAAACTTTTTCTTCGGAGTTCAAAGGCTGTTTTTCCGGAGACCTTTTAAGCCTTGCTATGTCAGGTGTTACAGCTTCAGATGTGTGGATAACCGTTCAAACCAATCTCAATATCCTTGGCATTGCCTCGCTCACTGAGGCTGCTTGCATTATTGTTGCAAACAACATGAACATACCTTGTGATGTAACAGAAAAAGCCAAAGAAGAAGATATTTGTCTTCTGCGCAGTGACAAAACTGCTTTTGAACTTTGCTGCCTTGTTGGTGAACAGTTATGAAAATCTATTACGATTTTCACATCCACACTTGTCTTTCGCCATGTGGTGACGATGATATGACGCCCAATAATATAGTCAACATGGCCCATATTAAAGGTCTTGATGCCATAGCCATTACCGATCATAATCATGCCGGTAATGTTTTGGCGTGCATTGAAGCAGCGAAAGATATGCAGCTTCTTGTTATAGGAGGAATGGAGGTTGAAACATCAGAAAATATCCATTCCATAGTTCTCTTTGAAGATGTAAATAAGCTTTTTGAACTCGAGAAAATTGTGCAGTCATCTCTGCCTCAAATCAAAAATAAGCCCGACATTTTCGGAGAGCAATATCTGATGAATTCAGATGATGAAATTGTGGCAAAAGAAGACCGGTTTTTAGTTACTGCCTGTGGTCTCGACATTTTTTCTCTCTACGAAGAAGTGACAAGGCTTGGAGGCATTATTTTTCCTGCTCACATAGACAAAAAGTCATATAGCATTATCGCAAGTCTTGGCGTTATACCACGCGAACTCAAATTCGGTGCAGTGGAGCTTAAATATGAGCACAGTTCATTTGATTTTATTGCAGATTACAAAGTACTTGTAAACTCCGATGCCCACTATCTTTGGGATATATCGGAAAAAGAGAATTTTTTGGAAGTTTCCAATAGGTCAATCGATGATGTTTTGTCTAACTTGAAGCAAAAAAATATCGAATAATTGTGCAAAAAGACGAAAATAGTTATTTTATTAACAAAATCATAGCACTCGTTTAAGCTATGTGTTATAATGTATGCGTTGTATTTTATTATTTATTAAATATTATATATTTTACAAGGAGGTATTTTTAACATGAGTGAAATTAAAGCTCCGGCTTTCAAAGACACTGCCGAACAGAGTGCGAAGCTTCAGGAAGTTATCGCTAAGTACAAAGGCACTGAAGGTGCTTTGATTCCTGTTCTTCACGAGGCTCAGGAAATCTACGGTTACATTCCGTATGAAGTTCAGAAAAAGATTTCCGAAGGTCTTAATGTACCAATGTCAGAAATTTATGGTGTAGTAACTTTCTATACCCAGTTTTCAATTTATCCCAAGGGCGAATACAAATTTGCTGTTTGCCTTGGTACAGCATGTTATGTAAAAGGCTCTGGTGACATCATCGACAAAATCAAAACCAGACTCGGCATTGAAGTTGGTCAGTGTACCGATGACGGTAAATTTTCTCTCGATGCTACCCGTTGTATAGGCGCTTGCGGTCTCGCTCCCGTACTCACAGTTAATGATGATGTATATGGCAGACTCACAGTAGATGACATCGACGGTATCTTAGATAAATATATCAATCAATAAGGTGCTTATATATGGTCGAACTATCACTTCATGTGCTTGATATTGTTCAGAACTCTATAAAAGCCAACGCATCTCTTGTCGAAATCACCATTTGTGAAGATACCAAAACCAATCTTCTTTCAATAGAGATTATTGACAATGGATGTGGCATGGAAAAAGAATTTCTGAAAGATGTAACCAACCCGTTCAGAACTACGCGCACCACGCGCAAGGTTGGCCTTGGCATATCAATGTTCAAAAGCGCCGCTGAACTTACAGGTGGCAATTTTGAGATATGGTCAGAAGTAGGGAAGGGAACCGGACTTAAAGCTGTGTTTGTATATGACAGTATAGACCGTCAGCCACTTGGTGATATGGCATCTACAATGACAACTGTAATCAATGCCAATCCCGATATTGATTATCTCTATAAACACTCATTTAATGGCAACGAGTTCGATTTTGACACCCGCCAGATAAGAGGTGTGCTCGGCGCCGACATCTCCCTTTCAGAACCTGATGTTTTGAATTGGATTGATGAGTATATCAAAAATGAAATTGAAAATATTTACGGAGGTGCACTATAAATGAAAAGTTTAGCTGAACTCGAACAGATCAGAAAACAAACTTTGGCAAAAGTTAATTTAAGAAAAGAAGACGACGACAGCATAAGAGTTGTTGTTGGCATGGCTACCTGTGGCATCGCTGCTGGTGCAAGACCTGTTATGAAATCCATCATGGACGAAATTGAAAAGAGAAATATCTCTAATTGCTATGTTACTCAGACAGGTTGCATAGGCCTTTGTCGTCTTGAGCCTATCGTAGAAGTTTATCTTCCCGGCTCTGAAAAAATCACCTATGTTAAAATGGATGCTGAAAAAGCCGCTAAAATCGTTAACGAAACTATCGTAAACGGCAAAGTAGTTAACGAATATACAATCGGCGCAGCTGAGAAAAACTAAGGAGGGCTCATTCATGGAGTTAGCAAGAGGTCATGTTCTTGTCTGCGGTGGTACCGGTTGTACTTCTTCAGGCAGTAACAATATAATCGAAAAATTTGAAAACTGTCTTGCAGAAAAAGGTTTGCAGGACGAAATTAAAGTAGTGCGCACCGGCTGCTTTGGTCTTTGCGCATTAGGTCCAATCGTTATTGTATATCCCGAAGGTGCTTTTTATTCTCTCGTTACACCCGAAGATGTTCCCGAAATTGTTGAAGAACACCTTCTCAAAGGTCGTATCGTTAAAAGACTTCTCTACAAAGAAACATTAGTTGATGACGAAAACATCAAATCTCTCAACGAAGTTGATTTCTACAAAAAGCAACAGCGTATTGCTCTTGCAAACTGTGGTGTTATTAATCCTGAAAGTATTGATGAATATATAGCTTTTGGTGGCTACACTGCACTTGGTAAGGTTCTCACCGAAATGAAGCCTCAGGAAGTTATTGACGAAATTAAAGAGTCAGGTCTTCGCGGCAGAGGCGGCGGTGGCTTCCCCACAGGTCTCAAGTGGCAGTTCACTGCCAACTCACAGAGCGACAAAAAATATGTTGCATGTAATGCCGACGAAGGTGACCCCGGTGCATTCATGGACAGATCTATCCTCGAAGGCGATCCTCACTCTCTCATCGAAGCTATGGCAATTGCAGCATATGCAGTTGGCGCAGATGAAGGTTATGTATATATCCGTGCCGAATATCCGATAGCTGTAAACAGACTCAGAATTGCTATCGATCAGGCTAAAGAATATGGCCTTCTTGGCGAAAACATCTTTGACACAGGCTTCAACTTCAAACTCGACATCCGTCTTGGTGCCGGTGCATTCGTTTGCGGTGAAGAAACAGCTCTTATGACTTCAATTGAAGGTCACAGAGGTGAGCCACGTCCAAGACCTCCTTTCCCTGCAGTTAAAGGTCTTTTCGGTCAGCCGACTCTTCTCAACAACGTTGAAACCTATGCAAACATCACAGCAATCATCAATAACGGTGCTGAATGGTTTAAAACAATCGGTACTGAAAAGAGTAAGGGTACTAAGGTATTTGCAGTAGGTGGTAAAATCAACAACACAGGTCTTGTTGAAATTCCTATGGGTACCACTCTCCGTGAAATCGTATACGAAATCGGCGGCGGCATCCCCAATGGCAAAAAGTTCAAAGCTGCTCAGACAGGTGGTCCTTCCGGTGGTTGTATCCCTGCAGATCTTATCGATACTCCCATCGACTATGACTCACTCATCAGCATTGGTTCTATGATGGGTTCCGGTGGTCTTATCGTTATGGACGAAGACACCTGTATGGTTGACATCGCAAAATTCTTCCTCGAATTTACAGTTGACGAATCCTGCGGTAAATGTGCTCCTTGTCGTATCGGTACTAAGAGACTTCTCGAAATTCTCAATAAAATCACAAGCGGCAAAGGTACACTTGAAGACATCGATCGTCTTGAACAACTTTGCTATACAATCAAGAATTCTGCTCTTTGTGGTCTTGGTCAGACTGCACCTAACCCCATCCTCAGCACGCTCAGATATTTCAGAGATGAATATATTGCACACGTTGTAGACAAAAAATGTCCTGCTGGCGTATGTAAAGCACTTCTTTCCTATGTTATCGAACCCGAAAAATGTAAGGGTTGCAGCCTTTGCGCTAAGAAGTGTCCTGTTGGTGCAATTGAGGGTGTTGTAAAGAGCCCGTTCAAAATTGATCCTAATAAATGTATCAAGTGCGGCGTTTGTCAGGAAACCTGTAAGTTCGGCGCAATCGTAAAGAAATAAGAAGGGAGAAATAAACAATGGATATGATTAACATTAAAATTAATGATAAAGACTACTCTGTTCCCGCTTCTTATACTATACTCGATGCAGCAAGAGAAGCAGGAATCAAAATCCCCACACTTTGCTACCTCAAAGATATCAACCAGATTGGTGCTTGCAGAATGTGTCTTGTTGAAATCAAAGGCGCACGTGCACTTCAGGCAGCTTGCGTATATCCTGTAAGCGAAGGCCTTGAAATCTACACCAATTCTCCAAAGGTTAGAGAAGCCAGAAGAGATACACTAGAGCTCATTCTTTCCAATCATGAAAAGAAATGTCTCACATGTATCAGAAACAAAAACTGCGAACTTCAGACTCTTGCTGAAGAACTTGGTGTTGATGGCCTCAAATTTGAAGGCGAAAACATTCCCTATGAAATTGACAACACTTCCACTTCACTTGTAAGAGATAACAACAAGTGTATCCTTTGCAGAAGATGTGTTGCTGCTTGTGACAAACAGGCTATTTCTGTTATCACCTGTGCAGACAGAGGTTTTGCAACTCACGTTACTCCCACCTACGAAAAAGCTATCAAAGATGTTGGCTGTATTTTCTGTGGTCAGTGTATCGTTTCTTGCCCTGTTGGTGCACTTTATGAAAAGAATGATATTCCCAAGGTTCAGGCTGCTATCGACAATGCTGAAAAACATGTTGTTGTTCAGACTGCTCCTGCTGTAAGAGCTGCTCTCGGCGAAGAATTTGGTCTTCCCATCGGCACACCTGTTACAGGCAAAATGGTTGCAGCGCTCAAACGTCTTGGATTTGACAAAGTGTTCGATACCGATACTTCTGCCGACCTCACAATTATGGAAGAAGGCACAGAGTTCATTCAGAGATTCACAAAAGGTGAGAATCTTCCCATCATAACATCCTGCTCACCCGGCTGGGTTAAATTCTGCGAACACTACTATCCCGAATTTATTCCGAATCTTTCATCCTGCAAATCACCTATGGAAATGTTTGGTGCTGTAATCAAATCCTACTATGCTGAAAAGAATGATATTGCAAAAGAAAATATCTATTCGGTTGCTATTATGCCTTGTACTTCCAAAAAATATGAAGCTGCAAGACCTGAACATTCTTCAAGTGGTGCACAGGATATTGATGCATCTCTCACAACAAGAGAACTTGCAAGAATGATCAAACAGGCAGGTATCGATTTCAATTCACTCCCCGATGAAGAATTTGACAATCCGTTTGGTGAAGCAACAGGTGCCGGCGTTATCTTCGGAACAACAGGTGGTGTTATGGAAGCTGCTCTCAGAACTGTATACGAAGTTTTGGAGAAAAAGCCTCTTGAAAACCTCAACATCGAACCTGTTCGTGGTCTTGATGGCGTAAAAGAAGCTACACTTACCATTGCAGGCAAAGATGTTAAAGTTGCAGTTGTTCACGGCACTGCAAATGCAAGAATTATTCTTGATAAAATCAAAGCCGGCGAACACTATGACTTTATCGAAGTTATGGCTTGCCCCGGTGGCTGTATCAATGGTGGTGGTCAGCCTATCGTTGATGCTCCTACAAGAGCAGTTGTCAACGTTAAAGCTGAAAGAGCAAAAGCTCTTTACAGTGAAGACGAAAGATCTGCTATCAGAAAATCCCATGAGAATCCTGTCATCAAAAAACTCTATGAAGAATATCTTGGAGAACCCTGTGGTCACAAATCACATGAGCTTCTTCATACTCACTATGTTGACAGATCAGACTCTAAATAATCTGAAGTCATTATAAAAATGTAGAAATCCCCCCAGATTAGTTGTATTGAAATTATGATATTTTCATTTATTTCTATTCTGGGGGATTTTTCACTGTTAAATACAATCGTTAATGGAGCTGTATTTATGGAAAAAACACCATGCTTTGAGAATATTCTTTCACTAATGCTTGATTTTGGTGAAGCGTTGATTTCATCGGGCGCCGAGGTTGACAGAGTAGAAGACTCTCTCACTCGACTCGGTTCAAGTTATGATGCATCAAAAATTAATGTATATGCCACACCATCTAATCTCACAATCACAATTATTGATCTGAATGACAATGCGTATACTCAAACAAGAAGAATGTTTTCCAAAGCTTCAACAGACTTTGAAAAACTTGATAAGCTAAATGCTTTGTGCCGCAAAAAATGTCAAAATATAATTTCAAACGATGAATTCGTTGAAAGTTTTGAGAAAATAAAAAGAAAAAATGCAGGTAAAGTTAAACTATATGTTGGCAGCATGATTGCCGCAGGCTCTTTTGCTATATTTTTTGGCGGCAGTATTTTTGACGCTGTGGCTGCTGTTGTGTTTGCTATACTAATATGTTTTATGCAGATTTGCTTTCAAAGCTTTTGTCCAAACACATTCATGTTCAATCTGATAACATCCTTTATCGTAGGTGTTTGTATATGTCTTGCCGCTAAACTGTTTAACTTAAATGCAGAGATGGTCATAGTAGGAGACATCATGCTCCTTATACCCGGTATTGCCTTTACAAACTCCATAAGGAATCTGCTTGCCGGTGATACCAATACGGGTGTTATGCGTCTTGTTGAGACAATTCTCTGGTCAGGTTCACTGGCAACAGGATTTGTACTTTCTATTCTTCTTTTAGGAGTGTGAGTTTTATGACATATTCCGATGTTTTAATTCAGCTTTTGACGGCATTTTTTGGCACTTTGGGCTTCTCGCTTTTGTTTAACATAAGAAAGAATCTTTTGCTCCCTGCATCAATTGGCGGGTGCTTAAGCTGGGGCATATTTTTGCTTGTTGAGTACTATTCAGGCAGCATTTTTATGGCAAGTTTTCTTGCATCTGCGTTTGATGCACTCTATGGTGAAATAATGGCACGTGTATTTAAAACTCCTGCAAGCGTATTTTTTATCCCCGGTGTGGTACCTCTGATTCCGGGAAGCGCACTATTTAATACATGCAGATTTGCGCTCAAATCCGACTGGTTAATGTTTAGAACCTATGGCTTCCGCACTCTTTCGTATGCACTTGGTATTGCATGTGGCCTTTGTGTATGCTGGGCAATGTGGTATATGTTCAGAAAGATGATATCAGAAATCTTAAATAAAAGAAGTGAGATTAAGTAATTGTCAAATAACACTATTTTAAAAAAAGCCTGCTTTATAACACTTTCAATTCTCTGGATGTTTGTTATATACACATTTTCTTCAAAAACTGCTTCGGCTTCAACAGAAGATAGTATGTTTATAACGGAAATAATAGCCAGAATGTTTTTTAGCGCACCTTCCGAACACATACTTTCGGTAATAGAAGTCATCATAAGAAAAATGGCTCATCTTACAGAGTTTGCCATTCTTTCCTTTTTGTATTGCCTCACAATTTCTTCTTTCAGCAAACTTAAAAAACACACTCTTCTTGCAGTTTTGTTCACTTTTATATATGCCGGATGTGATGAGATTCATCAGTACTTCGTACCCGGCAGAGCATGTATGTTTGTTGATGTTTTGATCGATACCTTCGGTGGCTTTTTAGGGTATTTATTCTTTTGGTTTTGCCAATCGGTTTCCAAGATGAAAAAATAACAATTTATTGCAAGTATAAATTTGCTATAATATCCAATACTTTAAATATATTTTATTGTATTGGTGAGATATATGTCAAAATTCATAGTAAATTCCAGAGGTGCTTTAGAAGGAACAGTATATGTTTCGGGTTCCAAGAATTCGGCACTTCCCATACTTTCAGCAACACTGCTTTCATCAGGTATATGCAAGCTCAAAAATGTACCAGATATTAGTGATATTGATATAATGTGTGAAATTTTGAGCGTATTGGGATGTAAGATATCCCGTAGCTCAAACTGTGTAACAGTCGATTCCACAAGTGCTCACCCAAACAAACTTCCATATGAGCTCACAGGCAAGATAAGAGCTTCGTTCATTGTTGCGGGTGCAATGATTTCCCGTTTTAAAAATGCTCAGATTGCTCTTCCGGGGGGATGTACCATAGGCACAAGACCTGTTGATTTGCATCTCAAAGGCTTCAATGCTCTTGGATGTGAGCATGAAATAAAAGATGGATATGTACATTTAAGAGCAAAAGAACTGAAGGGAACAAGAATATATCTTGATTTTCCATCGGTGGGCGCTACGCAAAACATAATTCTTGCATCTGTTCTTGCAAAAGGTGTTACGATAATTGAAAATTGTGCATCAGAACCTGAGATAGAAGATTTGTGTAACTTTTTGAATTCATGTGGCGCATCCATAAAAGGTGCAGGTACCGACACAGTGGAGATACATGGCACAGAAAAGCTGAATGGTACATCACACACCATAATACCCGACCGTATCGAAGCAGGAACATTGATGGTGGCTGCTGCAGCGACAAAGGGCAGAATTAAGCTTAAAAATGTGGTTGGCAGTCATCTTTCGTCTGTCACATCAAAGCTTACGGAAATCGGTGCAAATTGCACTGAATTCGCTGATGAAATTGATTTTTCATCTTTCGCTATAAAAAAGAGCGCAAGCGTAAAAACTTTGCCTTTCCCCGGTTTTCCAACCGATATGCAGTCGCAGATAGCGGCAATGCTTTCCTGCGTTGATGGCACATCGGTGATAACCGAGACTGTGTTTGAAAACAGATTTATGTATGTTCCCGAACTAATCAGAATGAATGCCGATATAAAGGTTGATGGCAGAGTCGCTGTAATAAAAGGCAAACATTCTCTGATTGGTGCAGAGGTAAATGCTACCGATTTAAGGGCTGCCGCATCTTTAGTTATTGCAGGGCTGTGTGCAGACGGTAAGACTGTAATCAATAATGCAGAATATCTTAAAAGAGGATATGAAAGCCTCGATTCAAAACTAAGAGCTCTTGGTGCTGATGTTTGGATTGAGGATTGATTATATATTGTTTTTTTGCTCATACAATGGTATGGGTGTAAGCTTTGAAAATTTCTAAATTTAAATTTGTTATATTATGTTTGGTTTTATTATCGCTTATATTTACTCTTGTCAATAAATATATATCACGGGTTGTTTTGCCACGAGGAGCAGAGATTCTACATTCATATGCGGAAACAAATATGTTTGAAATATTAAATAGTGCAGTTGAAGAAGTGATTGAAAACAGTTCGTTTGATAAAAATCAACTTGTTGACATACGCTATGCTGCTAATGGCACTATAAGCTCTGTCAACATCAACTATGCACTTGCAAATAAGATTAAATCCGAAGTATCAATGCTCATATCAACTCGATTGAGTGAACAGGATGAAATGCCCGTGTATGTACCAATAGGTGCCTTTTCTGACAATATGTATTTCATGGGTAAAGGGCCAAGCATAAAGTTTATACTTGTCCAACGCGGCTGCGTTCAAACCGATTTTGACCATACTTTCGAATCGGCAGGTGTCAACCAGACCATGTATACATTAAAAATTACAATGGATGCCGATGTTGCACTTATGCTTCCGTTTTATAACACAAGCACAAAAATGAAAACAAGCGCTATTTTATCGCAGACAATCATAAATGGTGACTGTCCTGAACAGTTATTTAAACTATACGAAGGATGAACAAAATGACAGATAATATTAACTATAACCACATAGTAGAATATCTTAAGAAAACTCTGCCAGACACAGATGGCTATCTCAGAGAGATGGAAATCTATGCCGATGAAAATAACGTACCTATTATTCAAAAAGAGGTCAGATGTTTTCTTGGAATGCTTTTAAAGTATAAGGCGCCAAAAAACATTGTTGAACTCGGAACAGCAATTGGTTATTCCTCATTGTTTTTCTCGCAATATATAAAGGATGGCGGCAAGATTATAACCTTCGAGCGCGAAAAAGACTATTATGACATTGCCACAGACAATATATCAAAGATGGGCAAATCCGATTGTATCGATGTCATATTTGGTGATGCATATGAAAATGTCAAAAAAATCGATGGTAAGTTCGACATGATATTTATGGATGCCAACAAATCAATGTATCGCTATTATTTTGACATATTGTTTCCTATGCTCAATGTTGGCGGCATTATAATCTGCGATAACATTTTATACAAGGGCATGATTTCAAACGAAGAGCTTGCTCCAAGAAAGCAAAACACTATAATTGAAAATATCAAAGACTTTTTAACATATATTTCAAATCACGATAAGCTTGAAACATCTATTGTACCGATTGGTGACGGAGTGTCTCTTTCGGTAAAACTGTCAGATTGAAAGGAGATTTACCATGACTGAAAAGGTTGAATTGCTTGCACCTGCCGGCAGTCTCACAAAGCTGAAATATGCTATTGAATATGGGGCAGATGCAGTCTACATAGGCGGCGAGGAATTTTCACTCCGTGTTGCTGCCAAAAACTTTTCACTTCCCGAAATCAGAGAAGGTATTGAATTTGCCCATGCTCGTGGCAAAAAAGTGTATATAACTGCCAACATCATTCCTCATAATGAAGATTTAGACGGATTTCCTGAATTTGTAAAAGAAGTGGAGTCTCTTGGTGCAGATGCTATCATCGTGTCAGATTTAGGTCTTTTTTCGATTGTAAGAGAGGTTGCACCCGGACTTGACATTCATGTCAGCACACAGGCAAACAACACAAACTACATGAGCGCAAAAATGTGGTACAAGCTTGGTGCAAAGAGAGTCATCCTCGCAAGAGATTTGTCGTTTAAAGAAATAGGGGAGATAAGAGAAAAAATCGAACCCGATCAGGAGCTCGAGTGCTTTGTCCATGGAGCAATGTGCGTTTCTTATAGTGGCAGATGCCTCCTGAGTAATTACCTCACCCATCGTGATGCAAATAGAGGTGCCTGCTCACATCCATGTCGTTGGAAATATTATCTAATGGAAGAAAAAAGACCGGGCGAATATATGCCGGTTTTTGAAAATGACAGAGGCACTTTTCTTTATAACTCAAAAGATCTTTGCATGGTACAGTATATCCCCGAGCTTATAAAGGCCGGCATCAACAGCTTCAAAATTGAGGGAAGGGTAAAGAACGAACTCTATGTTGCTACCGTTGTGAGTGCATACAGAAGAGCAATCGATGCCTATTATGCTTCAAGTGGTGATTTCATACTTGAACCCGATATTTTGACCGAGCTTGAGAAAGTTAGTCACAGAGAATATACCACGGGATTTTATTTCAACAAACCGGACGAAAACAATCAGCTATACACAAGCAACACCTATATTCAGGACTACACAATTGCTGCAGTTGTGCATGAGTATGATCCAGACACAAAGATAGCAGTTTGCGAACAACGAAACAGATTTTTTAAAGGGGAAGAGCTTGAACTTTTAGCACCGACAAAAAAATCGTTTGCGTTTTCTGCCGACTACATGACAGATGAAAATGACGATCCCATTGAGGTTGCGCCTCATCCGCAAATGACAGTTAAATTAAAGATTGACGGTGATGTTGTACCTTATAGCATCATAAGAAAAAAGAATGTTTGATTTTTGTATATTTCAAATGCATTTGTGCATAATAGAATTGTAATCAAAAGCATTTAGGCAAATAAAAAACAGATGCAAATTATGTGAGTCATATATTTTGGTGTAAATATATAATAATTTGTATGTTGAGTCGGTAAAGTTTTTTGTTGGCTTATCTTCACTTTGGTTACATTCACATTTCGATGTGAAATTAAAAACGGTGCGTCTATCTTAAGGGCGCACCGTTTTTATCATTGACATAAACCTGTTAATGTGTTATAATCAGTTCGTTGAATTTTCAACACACTTCGTCTGCGGCTGTGGCGGAATTGGCAGACGCACCAGATTTAGGTTCTGGCGGGAAACCGTGGGGGTTCAAGTCCCTTCAGCCGCACTCACATTCAATAAGCTTGTTGCTAATGCGACGAGCTTATTTTTTTGTAAAGATAAGACCAAATCATACTTCGCTTACGCTCGTATTCTTTGGAAGGGACTCTCGGCTACAAAACAATCCACCGGATTGTTTTGCAAACGCCTCGTCTTCAGCCGCACTCACATTCAATAAGCTTGTTGCTACTGCAACGAGCTTATTTTTTTGTAAAGATAAGACCAAATCATACTTCGCTTACGCTCGGTGTCATTATATACTAAAAAAACTTACCAAGCTGCTTGTTTTACTGCTTGGTAAGGATTTTTTTAGTATAACTTATATTCAGAATTCTTAAAAATTTCTTTTAAACATAACATCTTTTTCGTAAATTTTAAGATCATCAAGCCATTCGGTATTTGTGGGAATACAATTTGTCATACAATAGTAATCCCATACTGCATTTGAAGGTAATGATCTGAATTCGTCAATTAGAGCAAGTCTACGAGTGAAGTCTTTGTTGTCTTCTGCTTCATGAAGCATGTGTATAGGTTCAAGCATAGCTGAAAGGAGAGCTTTTTTTGTAGCTCTT
This sequence comes from Clostridia bacterium, assembly GCA_045586905.1. GTDB lineage: Bacteria > Bacillota > Clostridia > UMGS1810 > UMGS1810 > RGIG1828. The sequence continues at coordinate 12,028 of JAZNBF010000089.1, read as the reverse complement.
GTGCCAATTGTCCATGCAGCTACTCTGTTGATTGATGCATCAAAGTAGTCGGTGCCGATAAATGCATTGTCAAGTACACCGCATCTTACAATTTCGCGCATCATATTGTTTGTTTTGTCGTCGTTGATTACTACATGGTCACTATCCCAGCGTAAGCCTCTTGTAATGTGTGCCATAAATTTATCAGAGAAAAGCATAACAGAAGAAATCTTATCAGCAACATTTTCTTCACAGTGGAAATGACCGAGGTCAAGATTCATAATAGTGTTGCCGATTCCGTTTGCCCTTGCATGTCCGTGATAGGAAAGATAGAAATCATTTGAACCAACGGTATATTCTTCAACACCTATCGCAAATAGTTTGGGTTCAAGAGCATCATACACATAATCTTTCGAGATTTTTTTCTTGGAAAAAACCTCATCAAAAGATTGTTTCATGAGAGCTCTGTATTTCATTCTGTTGGCAGGCATATCTTTCATACCGTCCTGTACCCATGTGTTGAATACGCAAACTTCTCCGAGCTCTTTGCCTATATATTCTGAAATTTCTCTTACACTTTGCATATGCTTAACCCAAAAAGATCTGATTTTCTCGTCGGGGTTTGAAATTGTAAGACCGTCTGATGCAAGAGGGTGAGAAAATGTGGTTGCGTTCATGTCAAGTCCGACAGCGTTTTCTTTTGCCCAGTTTACCCAACCTTGAAAGTGCCTGGGTGCATACTCGTCGCGATCGATGTCTTTTTCATAGTTTTCACCATAGCTTGAATGGAGATTAACTTTTAATGCACCGGGAACATAGGAAATGAATTTTTCGAGATCTTGTCTGTATTCCTCAGGATTTCTTGGGCATCCCGGATAATTTCCGGTAACCATAAGACCGCCGCTTGCTCCGGCACCTTTTGGTTCAAAACCAATAATGTCATCTCCTTGCCAGCAGGGGACAGAAATGGGAATAGTATCAAATTTTTCAAGTCCCTTTTCTACATCTATGCCATATGAAGCATATACTTCTTTGGCGTTTTCAAATGCATCAATTATTCTTTGTTCTTTCATGTTTACATCTCCAAATCGTTAAATTTAATGTTTTTACCATCTATTCCCAAATATGCACCGTCGGATATTTCGGGAGCGTTTTCGTGTGCGAGAAGCCATTTATTAATGCCAAAACACATTTTATCTTCAGAATTTTTTTCTTCAAATTCAATTTTTGCTGCGTTTGTACCTTTTGGCAGCACACATATTACACGGTAGCCTTTGTCAGTTGTCGAAAAAGGTGCGTAGTGAAGTGTTGTTGCATAAAGCTCAACACCAACTCCTTTAGGTACAAAAAACGCTTTGCAATTGTCTGAATTGTATCTGCCGTTTTTAATATCCTGAACTTTTCCAAGAATGAGAATTATGTCATCGGATGCAATGTTATATTCACTGCTTTTATGATATTCAAGACAGTTCATAACAGTGTTTACTCCGGTAACGTAACCAAGCTGAATGGGGTAAGATGAAAATCCTCTTATTTCCATCTCTTTTGCCCCGGCGCATTTTTCGAGTTCTGCCACCGACGCAACATAATCAATTCCATTTTTGGGTATTTTTGTTTTTTCTAATATATCAAATAATTCTTTGTAGTCGTATCCATTCAGAACAACACCGAAATCTTCAAATTCTTTTGATGTGACAGGATACACTTTTATCTTTTTATCAGATGACATATTCATAATCTCCTTTTTTTAATTCAAAACAGTTTCCTTTTAAATTTATGTGAGCAATAGAGTTGAAAGGAACAGTGATTTTTACTTTGATTTTATCGTTAACTCTTTCCCATTTCAGTGCAATAGAACCATATTCTGTATTGATTTTTGTATTTACAAAACTGAGTTCGTCTGCAAAATATGGTTTTATTTCAAAATGTTTATAACCGCACATCGGCTTAATACCGCAAAGACCATAGAAAAACCAAGCGTCAGCTGATGTGAAAGCAATATGGTTTCGCGAAGTGCCACCATGTTCTTCCCATGTTTCCCACATGGTTGTAGCACCGTGCTCAAGCATGTAACCGAAACCGGGATATTCTCTGGAAAGCATCATTTTAAGTACAATGTCATTTCTGCCATATTCTGATAGTGCGCCAAGTAAAAACTTTGTGCCCATAATGCCTGTATCAAATCGGTATCCGTTATCTTCAACACATTTAACCATATTGTCAATTACTTCAGCTTTATTTTGTTCTGATACAATGCCAATCGAAAGAGCAAATGCATTGCTTCCCTGTTTCCCTGTGAGATATTTTCCGTCTGAACAGAGTTCGTTTAATTTTGATGACGATTTATCTTTTTCTTTTAAAATCCAATCCTCAACATTTTCACCGAGTACCTTTGAAATTTTTTCGTAAATATTTATACAATACACATAGTAGAAAGTGTTGATAAAATCAGGAATAACTTCGGTTTTTGTCGGATCAATAAAAATCCTTGGAGGATCGCAGGGAAGGCACCATTCACCGAGATTCCAGCTCTTCGGGTGCTCCTTCACGACCATACCATCTTCGGTGCAAGTAGACAAAAACTCAAGCCATTTTCTGATTTGCGGTCTCACCTTTTTGAGAATATCGGTGTCACCATGATGCAGGTAAAAGTTCCAGGGAACAACACAGATGGCACTTCCCCAACCGGCACCGCCTGCACCACCGCAAAATGGGGCTGTGTGTGACACGAAGCCTGATTCCAAATCCTGAGAATCCAAGATGTCTTCAATCCACTTGTGATAGAAATTATATGCATCGAAATTATAGAGTACACTCTGACTGGTGAGTTGACCGTCACCTGTGTAAATAAGTCGCTCTCTGTGTGGACAGTCAACCATGCCACCGCCGTGGGAACAGGAAAAAAGTGTATTTACAAAAGTATAGTGAATTTTGTTGAGATTTTCATTTGATGTTTCAATTTTACTTTTGATTTCAAATGCAGTACATACATAGTGGACTTTTATGTTTTTGATTCTTACACTTTCAGGATGAGTAATTTTGAAGTATCTGAACCCATGATATAAAAATCTCGGATGATATTTTTCTGTTTCTTTGCCTGATAATATGTATTTGTCTTTTTGAATCTGTATATTGACGGTTTCTTCAAAAAGAAGAGTAGACTCGTAGTCGAGCTCTCCGTTTTTGTCAATACATTCGGCATAACTTATTTCAACTTCATCACCTTCATTACCATCAATTTCTATTTCTGCAAAGCCCGTAAGCACCTTGCCGGCATCATATACCTTGTCAAGTTTTTGAGGAGTTATAGTTTCTATTATTTCCTCCGACGGACAATGCTGCTTTACGATTCTGTCTGTTGAAATCTTTGTTTCATATACGGGTAGTTTTTCATTAGAGTTAATGCGTGCGTCAAAAATTTCACCATAATAAATATTTTCATATAAAAGTTTGCTTTTGGTAGCATAGCAATCTGTGTCTGATTCTATAATATCTGTTCCATTTTTAATTTTAAAGAAAAGTTTAGGAGCGTGGGTGTATTTGAGTCTTCCTCCGCAGGCATAATCCTGTTTGAACCAGCCTCCTGTGAGCCATACCGAAATTTTGTTATTACCTTTTCTTAGATAGTCTTTTATTTCATAGGTAAGGTACTCAATGCGCTTTCTTGTAACACCCGAAAAATGCATAAATTCAGGGTTGAGATATTCAACATCTGCATAGTCGGTTCTTACAGGGCTCATTAAGTGATTGGATACCTTTTGATCGTTTATGTAAACTTCAAAAAAACCAAGTCCGCAAATGTTTAAAACTGCCGAGTCAGAAATTTCTTTAAGGTCAAATTCTTTGTGAATAATAGGGGACCATATGCTTTCATCTGCGCATATCCATTTTAAGTTTTTGGTGTCGTAAAGGCAAGTGATAAAATAATCAGGCTCACTTTCATAAGTGCCGATTTCTGTTGTGACAGTTACGCGCCAGAAATATTTTTCGCTTTCCTTCAAAGCAGGTCCTTCGTATTTGACTCTTACACATTCGTCTGATTCAACAATCCCTGTATCCCATATCAGTGACTCTTCACAAGAAAAAACACAGATTCTATATGATTTTTGAGCTTTATCAGGGCAGTTTTCAAGAGTCCATGAAAAAAGCGGTTTTTCATGTGTAAGACATTTTGTTATTATGTTCATAAAAAGCTCCTTAGAATAGGAATTCGTATTTTACACTGCTTTCAATGTCTTCCAGAGATTTTTCAAGCTTAGCATATACTTTCTTTTCACATTCGTTATATTCAAAGCTGATTTCTTTTCCTTCGCAAAGGATTTTTTCGGGTCGGGAAGAAGCATATACTATAGCTTCAAGAGTATTTTCTCTTTCTCGCTTGTATGAGTCATTTAATTTTGTTATTATAAGGTCGAAGCCATTGCTGGTGTTTTTAACATCAAATCTGTGGAGATTAATTTTTCCTTCGAGATAATCAAGAGTTATGCCGTCATCATCATAAAGGTCGAAAGCAGAGTCAGCACCCGGGAATATATTGATTTTATAAAGGTCAGGATTTTCTGATTTGATGTGACTTTTTGGCTCTTGAGTTACAAATACACTGCCCATTTTGGCAAAAAGGGCACCTCCTTTGCCTTTTGGTACTTTATATTCTATTTTCTGATTGCCTTCATAAACATCTCCGGTAAAGTAGTCATACCAACTGCCTTCGGGGAGCGTGATATTCATATCAAATGAACCGATAAGAAGGCTGTCGCCAAACATATATGTGTTAAGAACATTATCATATTCTTTCTTGCCTTCATACTGGAGACAAAGAGGTCTCACCACTGCAAGACCGGTCTGTGATGCTTTATATGCATAAGAGTAAATGTATGGGAAAAGTGATGAACGAAGCTTGGAATAATATCTTATCATATTTCTTCTTTTCTCACTGAGAAACCACGGGTGATGCCAGTTTCTCCAAGCAAGAAGCTGTGTCCAGGGGAGAAGGAAAGCAAAGTGCATTGAGTCTTCCCTTGAAATATCCATATCACATGATGTGTTGGTATGACCACAAAGGGACATATTCTGAATATATCCCATAGTATCATCAAGTCCGCCTGTGTCACCTGCCCATGTTGTAGCATAGTGCTGTGCACCTGCATAAAGGTGTGGTGTGTAGATGAGTGGTCTTCTGCCTGTATAATTAACAAAACCATCATTCATCTGTCTTGAGTAGATGAGACCATATACATTGTGTACTTCGTCGTCGGTATATCTTCCTGCCCAGAGTCTGTCGGGGTGTTCAAGCACTTGTCTTGCAGAATCAAGCTTGAATCCCGTTGCACCCTGATCGACGAATTTTTTAAGGTGTTCAAACCATGGCTCGCCCTGAACTGTAACATTGTCGGATAATGTGGCATTTAATATAAGATGTTCGTCTGTGATAGCCGCACCTTCGAAAGAGTTTTTCTCTGTTTTGAGGAAGTCATTTTCCTCGTGCCATAAAAGGTCATAATCACAGCAGAGCCACAGAGTAAGGTCAAATTCCATTTCTCTTAAATTATAGAAAAATGACCATGTGCCAGAGTAGTTGATTGGCTCCCAATAAGGAATGTAAAATCTGCCTTCATCCCATTTTTTATTGGTTGAAAGGTCGTAGTGTTTGCTCATCCAACCGGGTTCAAGCCCCATAATATCGCAGGGGATATCTTCGCGCCTGAAATGATAGCAGTTTTCAAGCATTTCTCTTGCGCCTTCCTCTTCATTGTTTACAAACACTAGTCCGTAGGCAGATTTTGGAAGCATTATGGGTCTGCCTGTTAGCTGAGTGTATAGATCAATCATTTCTTTAATGCTGTCTGCCATAAATACATAAAAATCAAGACAACCTTTGGGTGATGATATATTTATTTTGTCTTTTTTACTGCAAGCAAGGTCATATTCATGACGATATGTAGAATTTACAAGAATACCCCAGCCTTTTGAACTGTAAAGAAAGGGGATAGGACCGTATGAAGTTACATTAGACACCCACATTGTGGCAATTCTTCCGCGCTTCATTGTTGCTTCTCTTGTCTCGTCACCAAGACCGTAAAAACTTTCATCGTTATCTACATCAATCTTTAAGCTGAAGCCTTTGCCTGTAAATTCGCTGTCACGAAATCCGGTAATGTTCATTGAAACATCTTTTTTGCCATCCGAAAAGAAAATAGAGTTACCGTTATCTTTTCCTGTAAAATTGTCGTTTGCTTTTTCCCTGATTTGCTCATCGAAGAAAAAACCGTATTTTGTAAGAAGAGTCTGACCATATTCTTCGTTTACGCCTACCTGAACATGGATTATACCGTTTTTGATTTTGTCAAATTTTATATTCATAATTAACCTCCATTACCAGTAAATAGATTTATACAATATAATTCTAACATATCCCATATAAAAGTAAATGTACTTTCTTCTATGATTGTTTGCACTATATCACGGTTTTTGATTTTTGTATCATTGACAAAGACTGTGAAAGTGTTGTAAAATAAATAAAAATCCAATTTTTAAACACTGTTTATTTTTTTAATAAAATGCAAAAGGAATAGGTTGTATGTGTGAATTTCAGATCGTTGATTGCGGTACAAACAACAAACTTGATAAAGCTTTTGTGTTTCGACAAAAGTCGGCCGAAAGGGAGGATTGTTATCTTTTTTTGTTTTTCAAAACCGAATTTGAAAGTGCAACAAAAGATGGTGTAAAAAACGGCTCGCCTTACAGTTATATTTTATATAAACCTGACTCTGATTGTTATCATTCGGCTGCTACACAATCAATACATGGTTTCATAAATGACTGGATGTATTTGAGAGGCGACTACATTGCTGAGCTTTGTGAAAAAATGGATATACTTACCGATGTGATTGTGCCACTTTATTATAAAACTACTGTTACCGATATAATGAGTGATATTAATAATGAACTCGAGGAGCTGCTTCCGTTCAAAGAACTTCGATTGAAAAATCTGATAACTGACCTTTTTATTGAACTTGTCAGAAGCAGCTACAATAGTGGAAGTTTTACAAATAACAGAGAGTTTAACGTTATGCAGGAAATTCGTAAAATTATTTTCAGAGACTATAAATCCGACTGGACACTTGAAAAAATGGCACATATCAATACATTTTCAGTTTCGCAGTTTTTATTTCTTTACAAAAAATATTTTGGAGAATCACCGATAAACGACCTTATCAATTATAGAATTTCAAAAGCAAAACAAATGATTGAAAGTGGTAACAAAAGTATGTCGGAAATTGCTGTTGAAAACGGATTTTCAACTCTTTATTATTTTTCGAGGGTTTTTAAAAAAAGAGTGGGTATATCTCCGAGTCTTTACCGAAAGAAATTCTATGAATAAAAAATAAGACGGCATAAATCTGATTAATGCCGTCTTTGTGATGTTATTCGGGTTTTGTCTCGAGCTTTAACGGAAAATCACCGAGTTTATTTACCTTGTATCCGTTTTTCTTATATTCTTCATAATCAAAAGCTTCAAGCTCATCGATGGCGAGTTTGTGAAATTCATAGAAGTTATGCCACCATTCATATCCTGTGCCAAGCTCTGCATTAAGATATGCATCTGCAATATCGCAACCCATTGCCGGCGCTACATAAAAAGCACCCATTGCAAGGACGTTTACTCCGTTTCCTGTGATTGCACGAAGTGCAGCAGGAACACTTTCTACAACCCCTGCGTGAACATGAGGGCATTTGCTTGCAGCGATGTGAATACCCATACCGGTGCCGCAGAAAAGAAGAGCTCTTTCGTATTCACCCTCGGAAACCATGGCACCTGCACGAAGACCTACTCTGTGAAACATAAGATCTGTGTCGTCAGGATCGCTGTCGGCTTTAACACCAACATCACAGATTGTCCAGCCTTTCTTGCGAAGGTGTTCACAAACGGCTTCTTTGAGTGGATAGCCGGCAAAATCTGCTCCGACTAAAATGTGTTTGTCTTTTACTTTTTTCATGTTTTTTCTCCTTTATGTATTTATTTAATACATTTTGTATTATTTTTAAAAATAATTGATGTACGTGAAATTTGACAATTGATTTTTTTGATGTTAGACTGAATAAGCATATGTGAGGTGAAGTACTTTGACTGAGATTAAAAAAGATGTGTTTGAAACACCTGTTGAATATAAGTTTAATATGGAAAACACAAGATTTTCCCTTTTTGCAAATCCTGTTTTCCCCAGAGATAAATATGTTAAGCTTTATTCACATTCGTTTTTTGTTATAATATTTGTGACACGTGGCATTGCGAGAGTGACTGTCGAAAATGATGAGTTTCAGATCAATGCCGGTGATGCTGTTGTAGTTGCATCTGATGTGAAGCATGGCATAGCTTTTGAAAATCATGACACTGAAGCTTGTTGCATAAGTTTTTCATATTCAAAAAACTCTCTTGATGACTCAAATGATCTCTACGCAAAAATAAAGAAAGCACTTCCTGACAAGAGTCTTTATATCAAAGGGAAAAATCTGCTTATAGAATTAATACAAAAATGTTTTGCCAGTATTAATGATGGCAATAAATATGTTATAGCAGCATCTTTTTATAATATGCTTGTTGGCCTTATGGACGAGTGTGGACTTTCAAAATCCGAAAGTGTAATAGATGAACTCTTTCCCGATGGCGATATAAGTAGACTTCACAAAATTAACACTTTGGCTAATGTTTATTATGATCGTAATATTTCTGTTGATGAAATTGCAAAGCTTCTCTTTTTAAGCACAAGACAAGTTAACCGTATCGTTCAAAGCTATTTTGGTTGTGCATGGAGAGAACTTATAATCCAAAAGCGTATGACAGTAGCTGTAGACCTTTTAAAAACGACAGATATGACTATAGAAGAAATATCTGTATATGTCGGTTATGAGTCTGTGAGGGGTTTTTATTCTGCTTTTAAAAAATACTTTGAAAAATCACCGAGTGAATACAGGTGATCCACATGCCATAAACAAGCGTTTTAAACCCGTTGTTTATGGCATTATTGATTTTATTCGTTAAACATAGTCTCCACGAGTGAATATGCAAAAATCCAGTGCATGTCCTCGTCGGGATGATTTATGTGATTAGATAATAGTTCAGTAATATCAACACCGCCATCGTGCATTTTCTGCCACTTTGCATACACGTCGCAAACGGGTATGTTTCTTTCTTTTGCTATGGATTTTGCTATACTGAAAAATTTTTCGAATTTTCCACTCGTTTCTGCTTCGGAAACAAGCTTTGCCGTGTCAATGAGCACGGGTTCTTTCAGGTGGCAGCTCACTTTTCGGCACATCATATGCTCTGTCATAAAGATGATTTCAATGCCTCTTTCCGAAAGAGCATCAAAAATCTTTTCAAGAGATGAAGCATATTTTTCTTCGTTTCCTTCAGGTACTACGGCATCGTTTGCACCAAATGAAACAACGCACAAGTCCGGGCTGTGACGGAGTACATCCTGTTCAAGCCTTTCAAGTGCTGCCCATGTTGTGCCGCCGCTTACTCCTGCATTTATAATATTGAGAGGAACAGTAGGATAAAGCTTGGAAAAAATCTTTTTGATTTTGTGGTGGTACACACTTTCTATATCGACATATGTGCCGATTCTTCTGTTTTCATCAAGATATATGTCAAAACAACCTTCGGTAACACTGTCGCCAAGAAAAGCAATGGTAACTGATGGCGCAGTTTCTCGATTCTCAGCTTTTGCCTTGAATTTTTCAATAATTTTCATTTTGATTCCTCCGTAAATTTGATAAATTAATTATAACAATAATTATATATAATGTTGATGTGCCCTGATGACACAAAGTCTTTTTTGTGTCATTTTTATTCATTGCCTTTATGTAATATTATTTTTATAATTATGGTGTATTCTGGCAGACAAGGAGATATATTATGAAATGGATATGGAGCAGCGATGCTTGTGAAAACAACTGTTATGTTAACTTTGTAAAAACTTTTGATATTACAGACAATAATATCAATTCTGCAAGCATAAAAATTGCTGCAGATAGTGAATATGTCCTGTATATAAATGGTGAACTTGTTGGTGTAGGTCAGTATGACGATTTTCCGCCACTTTACACATATGATGCATATCAAATCGAAAAACACATTAAAACGGGAAATAATAAACTTGAAATTTTTGCGTATTATCAAGGTTCAGAATCTTTCCAGTACAAAAGGGGAGAAGCAGGCATTTGTTATATGTTAAATGTCAATGATAGTGTTTTTGTCAGTGACAAAAACACTTTATGCGCTGTTTCAAAAGCATTTAAAAACGGTGAAGATGTGCATAAAACAACGCATATGTATGGCTATGGATTTGTTTGCGACGCAAGAGGTTTTGGTAATGAAGAATATAAAGAAAGTGTAGAAAAACCGCTTCCTATGCTGCAAAAGCGACCTATTGAGAAATGTTATTTTGAAGACAGAACTTCAAGCTTAGTGGCTCAGGGTACATTTATTAGCGCCGATGATACCGGACATATGGCAACCAACATGATGAATGATTTTCTCTCATCACGATTTCTTTATGAGATTTTCGAATCCGATAAGGAAACCGTGAAATTTGATGGTAATGTATATGCCATCTATGATTTGGGTATAAATACTTCGGGTTATTTTACCATGGACATCGATGCTGAAGAAGGCACAATAGTCGACATCTCTTATGGTGAGCACGTTGATGATATGAGAGTCAGAGCCGCTATGAGTGATTATTCGGGTGCTACCCGTCTGGCACGTTGTTTTGCAAACAGATACATATGCCGTGAGGGTGATCAGAGCTTTGCTTACTATTACAGAAGAATTTCAGGAAGATATATCGAATTGCATATAAAAGGCAAGGTCAGAAGTATAAAGAATGTGAAAATTATCGGTTCTTTTTATCCTGTAAATGATGTTTTCAAATATGATACAAACGATAATCTTTTAAAAAAGATTTTTGAGGTGTCAAAATACACTTTGAGAATGTGTATGCATGAGCATTTTGAAGATTGTCCCTGGCGAGAGCAGGCGCTTTATGGTTCTGACTCTCGAAATCAGATGCTTTTTGCATATCATGCCTTTAATGAATATAAATTTTCAAAAGAATCATTAAGGCTTTTAGCAAAATCTATTGGTGATGATGGTATTGGCACAATCACAGCACCTACCGATTGTCCGAAATACAAGATTCCGTCATTTACCTTCATATGGCTTTTGGCGATGCGTGAATATATTGATTATTCAGGTGATACATCTCTTGCAGAGGAATATTTGCCGCTACTAAAGATGATTGTTTCTAAAAGATTTGCGGAGATATCTGATGGCTTGGCCATGCCTCCATCGGCTCCTGAATATTGGAATTTCTACGAATGGAATGGAAAGCTTGACGGTGAATACAAAACTAATGATAATAAATGCGTAAAAGATGCGCTTTATGCAGGGTTTTTCTATCTGGGACTTTCGTCAATTGCAAAAATTATGGAATATCTTGGTGAAAATGAAGAAAGCAAAAAAATTACCGATACACTTGTATCGGTAAAAAATAAGATTAACGAAATCTTCTACGATGATAAAAGGGGAGTATATGCAACCTTTATTGTCGATGGTAAAAAAGATGTATATGCTGAACTTACTCAGACGATTATGCTCTACACAAAAATTGCAGAAGGAAAAGAACAAAGGCTGCTAGAGATATTGACAGGCGAAAACGATTTGATTAAATCTACTCTTTCATATCTAATTTACAAGTATGATGTTTTGCTTTCATATGGTGAAAAATATAAGCAATATGTATATGATGATATAATCAAAAAATGGGGCAAAATGCTTTATGCGGGCGCTACAACCTTTTGGGAGACAGAAGAAGGTGCGTGTGATTTTGATAATGCAGGAAGTCTTTGCCATGGTTGGTCTGCTACGCCGCTTTATGTTTTTGGTAAATATTTTAACTAATAAAAAAGATGACATTTTCAAACGAAAATGTCATCTTTTTCTTATCTCTCGTCGAGAGGGACATAAATTTTTGATTTATTTTTG
>JAZNBF010000088.1:0-25736 GCA_045586905.1 Clostridia bacterium | reverse complement strand
TTGGCTCACAGAACGACATGGCTACGATCCGACTTTCTTTTCTTCGCAAGCTTTGCGCCATTGACGACGTGCAGAAATCTTCTGCACCGTCAATTAAAATCGCACAAAATTTGCGGAAACTGATTTTGTTTTGTGCGATTTTGCTCTTCGCCTGCTCGAAAATCTTACGCCACCTGAAATGATGCGAAATTACTGAAAGATTAGTATATACGCTAAGGTGAATTCAATATTAAAAAACAAAAAACAGGAAAAAGATATTATTCTTTTTCCTGTTTTTTAATTGTTGTTATTTGTCTTCAAAGTCTTCCTTTAGAAAACTTTAAAAAGCTAACTCGTAATACCAAAAGATGAAAAGCTATCTGAGCTTACATAAAATGTGCATATTCTTTCTTCTTTTAAATTCTTAATCAGGGAATAGGAAAAATTGATGCCAAATGGCAAAACCGAATGCCAATCGGAGCTTTTCGATTGGCACGGTAGCCCGAAGGCGTACAAAAGTACGTCGAGGGTGAGGTTAGGTCATTGGGCGCATTTTTTACATTCCCTGCCCTATCGTTCTTCTCTAAAGTATGCCAATCCCAGACTTTCGGGTGGCTGAGTTTCTTTCTTTCTTCTCACACTTGTGAGCACAAGCACTACAATTGTAACCACATAGGGAAGCATGTTGAAGATGGCAATTGAGCTTCGGCTGAGGCCCGAGATGTAGGAATAGGCAATGTAGAGACCACCGAAGATAATGGAGCCGAGTATGCCAACATTGGGTTTCCACAGAGCAAAGATTACAAGCGCAATAGCGAGCCAGCCTCTGTCGCCAAAGCCACCGTTTGTCCATGCACCACCAATGTAGTCCATAATGAAGTAAAGTCCGCCAAGACCTGCTATCATACCGCCTATACATGTGGCAAGATATTTATATTTTGTAACACTGATGCCTGCGGCATCGGCTGTGGCAGGATTTTCGCCAACTGCTCTCAGGTGAAGACCAACACGGGTACGGTTGAGAACGAAAGCTGCCAAAAGCGCAATTATTATAGCAACATATGCCAAAAATCCGTAGGAGAAAAATATTTTACCTATATCACCAAGCTCGTCGGCAAAGGGGAGCGAGGTTTTGAAAAAGTCGGAGCTTGTTTTAACAGAAAGTGTGCCGCCATTGCCAAAAATCTTGGTGAGCGAGCCACCGAAAAAGTCACCAAAGCCAACGCCGAATGTGGTGATGGCAAGACCGGTAACATTCTGATTGGCACGGAGAGTAATAGTGAGAAAGCTGTATATGAGAGCTAAAAGTCCTGAGCCAATGAGTGATGCCAGAAGCGGAATGAGAATGCATAAAACGGGGTTTGGAACACTTGCCGTATTTTCATAAATGTATGCGCCAAGTATGCCTGCACTTCCGCCCACATACATGATGCCGGGAATACCGAGGTTGAGGTTGCCCGATTTTTCGGTGATGATTTCACCGGTGGAACCAAAGAGAAGCGGAATACCCTGTTCTACTGCTTTGCTGATTATTGTTGCAAACATATATTACGCCTCCTTCTTTCCTTTTGAAAATTTTACTTTATAGTTAATGAAAAACTCACTGCCTATGATGAAAAACAGGATGATACCTGTCAGAATGTCGGCAACACTGTGGTTTAAGTCAAATGCTGTGGCAATCTGACCTGCACCACACTCCAAAAAGACAATGAGGAAGGTGGTGAGCACCATAAAGAGAGGGTTAAACTTGGCAAGCCACGAAACCATGATTGCAGTAAAGCCCATACCGCCAGCAGATGCGGTGGTGATGGAATGGTCAACACCCGACACAATAAGAAAACCTGCAAGGCCGCAAAGACCGCCCGAAAGTGCCATTGTACGGATGATGACTTTCTTTACATTGATGCCCACATAACGGGCAGTGTTCTGACTTTCGCCGACAACGGAAATCTCATAGCCATGTTTGCTGTAACGGAGATATATGTACATGATGACCGTGAGAAGTGCCGCAATAATTACTGTGAGAGCATATTTCTGACCACCAATTGAAGGGAGCCAGCCAACGAGAGTGTTTGGATTTATAACACCAACGGTGTTGGAATTTTTGGGGTTTTCCCAGAAAACTATGCAGAACGAGATGAGCTGCATTGCAATATAGTTCATCATAAGAGTGAAAAGAGTTTCGTTTGTATTGAACTTTGCTTTGAAATATGCAGGCACAACGCCCCAGATGAGACCGGCAATCACTGAACACACAAGCATTGCAGGGATGATGAGTGATGAGGGAATCACACCGGGAAGAAGTATCATGCATGCCGAAGCACTGAGAGCACCAATAAGTGTCTGACCTTCGGCGCCGATGTTCCAGAATTTCATTTTGAAAGCGGGAGTAACTGCAAGCGACACGCATAGGAGAAGCGCAAGCTCTTTGAGCATTGCCCAAACTCGTCTCTCGGTGCCGAAATTGCCTTCAAACATAGACACATACACACTGATGGGATCGAGCCCTGTGAGCATTACAATGACAAAACCGCATATTACAAGAGCTAAGATTATCGACACTGCTCTTATGGGCCAGGACTGATACCAGGTCATTTCTTTTCTTTTGGAAACCTGTATTAAAGGTTCGTGAATATGATTTGCATTATTCTTTGCCATGGTCTGCCTCCTTGGATTTTGTCATGAGCAGTCCAAGCTGTTCCTTGGTTGCCATCTTTGCATCAACAGTGCCCGAGATGCTGCCGCCCGATATTACCATTATGCGGTCGCAAAGCTCCAGGAGCACGTCGAGGTCTTCACCAACAAAGATTACTGCCACACCTTTTTTCTTTTGTTCATTGAGGAGATTGTAGATGGTGTATGAAGAGTTAATGTCGAGACCTCTCACGGGGTATGCTGCCATCAGAAGCTTTGGCGATGCAGCAATTTCCCTGCCAACAAGGACTTTTTGAATGTTACCTCCCGAAAGCCTGCGGACAGGGGTTTCGTCGTCGGGGGTTACAATGTCGAAGCGTTCTATGATATCGTGAGCGAGGTCTTTCGGGCCCTTTCTTTCCAGAAATACTGATTTGCCCTTGCGATAGCTTCTGAGCATCATGTTGTCTACAATGCCCATGTTGCCCACAAGTCCCATGCCGAGACGGTCTTCGGGCACAAACGAAAGTCTTACGCCCATCTCGCGTATTTCTTTTGGGTTTTTATCGCGGAGATTTTCTGTTTTTCCTGTCTTTGGATCGTTGTAGAGAATTTTGCCTTTGTCTATCTTCTGAAGACCTGCAATAGACTCCAAAAGTTCTCTCTGACCACTGCCTGCAATGCCTGCAATACCGAGTATTTCACCCGAATATGCCTCAAACGATACATCATCTAAAATGGTGGAACCGTCATGGTCTTTGCAGACTATACCCTCCACGCTGAGACGAAGTGTTGTGTCTTTGGGCTCATCTCTCAAGATGTTGAGCTCGGTTTTCTGACCAACCATCATTTCGGTGAGGATGTTTTCGTTTGCTTCGCTAGTGTCTATTGTGCCCACATATTCGCCTTTTCTGAGCACCGACACTCTGTCGGAAAGACTCAGCACTTCATGAAGCTTGTGGGTAATGATAACAATTGCCTTGCCTGCATCACGCATGCGGCGAAGCACACTGAAAAGCTTTTGCGTCTCCTGAGGGGTGAGCACTGCTGTGGGCTCGTCTAAGATGAGGATGTCGGCACCGCGGAAAAGCACCTTGATGATTTCAACGGTCTGCTTTTCAGACACAGACATCTCATATATCTTTTTGTGAGGATCAATTTCGAAACCGTATTTTTCGCTGATTTCTTTTATGCGCCTCGTATAGCTTTTCATGTCAAACTTTTCATCTTCCAGTCCAAGCACGATGTTTTCTGCAGCAGAAAACACATCAACAAGCTTGAAATGCTGATGTATCATGCCTATTTTATATTTGTAGGCATCCTTTGGCGAACGGATAACCACCTCTTCGCCATTTATGAAAATCTCACCCGAATCGGGATAATATATGCCCGATATCATGTTCATGAGAGTTGTTTTGCCGCTTCCGTTTTCACCGAGAATCGACAGTATCTCGCCATGCCTTACGGTCATGCACACATTTTTGTTGGCATAGTTTGTGCCAAACATTTTTGTGATGTTTTTGAGTTCTATTGCGATATTCTGACTCAAAGTTTTCCCTCCGTTTGCTTTTGTATTCTTTTCTTTTTGAAGAGAACTACCGAAATGATAGTGCTTTTTAAAAAGAAAAGAATCAGGCGGAGCTCCTGCTCCGCCTGAGCCTTAAAAATTTTAATTATTTAATGGTGATACCATCGATATCGAGATCGAAGTAAGGAGCACTACGATATTCGGATTCGTGGAAGTAACCGTCAGCAACAACCTGAGTATCGCCTGTGAAAGCTTCGTCAGAGTCAACGTCTGCCATGTATTCTGTTACAACTTTGCCACCAACTGTGAATGTAGCTGTGTCGAACACTTTGATTTCACCGGAGATAAGTTTAGCTTTAACTTCTTCGAGTTTTTCCATTGTGCCGGGAGCTGCAACTTTATCGTTGAAGCCAAGAATCTGAACAACGTCTTCACTGAGACCGCCGCAGAAATCCTGTGTGATTTCTTTACCGTTTATAACAGCATCCATGATGTGTTCAAAATAGGGAGCCCAGTTGATTTTTGAAGAGATAAGGGCAGTGTTCGGACCCCAGTCGCGTGTGTCGAGGTTGTAGGCAACGTTAGGAACACCTGCTTCTTCACAAGCCTTAGGAGCACCCTCGGAGTCAGCATGTTGGCTGATGAGGATACATTTGTCGGCGATGAGAGCATTTGCTGTTTCTTTTTCGGCAGCGATGTCGAACCAGGAGTTTGTGAATTTAACATCCATTGTAACTGAGGGGCATACATAACGAGCACCGAGGAAGAAGGATGTGAGACCTGATTTAACTTCGGCATAAGGATATGCACCTACATAACCCATTTTAGCCTGTTCAGCAGTGATTTCGCCGTCTTCAATCATCTGATTGATTTTCATACCTGCAGCAACACCTACTAAGAATCTGCCTTCATAGATTGAAGCAAAAGCATTGTAGAAGTTGGGGAGATTTTCTGTGTGAGCTTTTGTACCGGTAGCGTGGCAGAAAACTACATCAGGATATTCTTTTGCAGCCTGAATGATAAAGTCTTCGTGACCAAAGCTGTCTGCAAACACGATGTCACAGCCTGCGTCTGCGAGGTCTGCAGCTGCGTCATAGCATTCTGCTGATTCGGGAATGTTTTTCTTCATCATAACCTGATCTTCTTTAAGACCAAAAGCTTCTGTTGCTGCAATTGCTGCATCGATGAAGTTTTTGTCATAGGTGGAGTTTTCATCGTGAAGGAAAATAAAACCGATTTTGAAATCTCCGTCTGCTGTTGTTGCTTTTTCTTCACCGCATGCTGCAAAAGAAAGCACCATAACAAGTGAAAGAAGTAATGCCAATAGTTTTTTCATTGTAATACCTCCGTAATTTTTTTCGTTGTCGCACATGCGACAAAATCTACTATAATTTTATATTATTTCCACTGAAAATACAAGTATAAATTGTTACAAAAATTACATAACCTTTCAATGCATTTTGCACTACTCACCTGCGCCCGTCAAAAATTCCTTTACTTGAAAAGCTGTGTGTGATATAATGACTTGTATGATAAAAATAATCCGTTGGAGATGATACATGTGAAAAAAACAGCTTTTATAGGAGCCGGCAACATGGGAGGCGCCATAATATCGGCACTTCTTAAAAGTCCTTCTTTTTGTGCCGAAAGCATCCTTGTGTGCGACAAAGCACCAAAAGAAGAAATAACGAAGCTCGGAGTCAGAAATGTATCGCTCGAAGAGGCTGTGGGCGGCGCCGATGTGGTGGTGCTCGCAGTAAAACCGAATGTGATATTTGGTGTGATTGAAGACATCAAAAAATATGATATAAAAGACAAAACCTTTGTTTCTATTGCGGCAGGTGTTACTCTTGGAAGTCTGTCAAAAGCTCTCGGCACCGAAAAAATTGTAAGGGTTATGCCCAATCTATGCCTCATGGCAGGTGAGGGCATGAGTGTTCTTGCATGCGCCGGCGGCGTGGATGACGAAGAAATGCAATATGTAAAAAGCATATTTGACGCAGCAGGTAAGACTGCCATAGTGCCCGAAAATCTCATAGACTCCTGCACTGCCATAAACGGAAGCGGACCTGCATATGTGTTTATGTTTATCGAAGCACTTGCCGATGCGGCTGTTATGCAGGGCATAGGCAGAGATGTTGCCTACGAACTCAGCACACAGACCGTGTTGGGTGCGGCAAAAATGGTGCAAAGCACCCAGCTCCACCCCGGCACACTCAAGGATATGGTGTGCTCCCCCGGCGGCACAACAATAGAAGCTGTAAAAAGGCTTGAAGATGCATCGCTTCGTTCGGCAGTGATGTCGGCAGTAGACGCGTGCGTAAAAAAAGCAAAAGAGCTTGGCAAAAACAAGTAATTTGTCGCCATTATGCCTCATAAATATATCTTAGGTGATATATGTGAAGCTGGCAAGGTCAATATTTGGTGAAAACCGTGTGTTTTATTATATAGCTCTCATCGTGTGGCTTTCTTCTGCCTTTGCAGGCATCTTTTGTGCCCTTCGTCTTGAGGGGGCAGGCTTTGAAGACATAAGCACCTATGTGGGCGAAACCCTCGGCAAAGAGATGTCTGCGGGCGCATTTATAAAGCTTGGCATAAAAGAAAACATAAGCTTTCTGATTGTGCTCATTGTGTGTTCGTCGGCGCCTGTTTTCGTGCCCGTCTCCCTTGCGCTTTGTGCTTTCAAAGGCTTTGCGTCAGGCTTCACATCGTCAATAATAATAAGGCTGTACTCTTTAAGAGGAGTCCTCATAGCCTTCGGCGCAGTCATACTCCCATATGCATTTTCAATGCCGGTTATTTTTATGATGATAGTGTCGGCTCTGAGGTTTTCTGTGGGGCATGGCACAAAACACCGTTTCGGCTATGAAAAAGACAAATCAAAAGCATGGTTTTCATACATTTCGTTTCAGCTGATACTCACCTCTCTGCTATCTCTCATCACCGTGGCAGAGAGTTTTATTTCAAAGCTTGTCATGGGTTTGGTCCCATGAAAAAGGAAAGATTTTTATGAAAAAAGATATTCTTTCACAATTCAAAAGCTATCTTGCAGACACAAAAAAAGTCTCCCCGTCTTCTGCCGTCTCTTATTGCCATGACATAAAAAGCTTTGAGCTGTTTTTGAAAGACGAGGGCACAGATATTTTTCACGCCGGCAAAGCCATGGTGCTTGCCTTTATTGTGGACATGCAAAAAAGCGGAAGAGCAGACTCTTCGGTATGTCGTGCCATTTCGTCATTGCGCACACTGTATGGCTATCTTTTGCAAAATTCTCTCGTCTCATCCGATCCCACACTCGGCATAAAGCTTCCGAGATGCGAAAAGAAAACCACCAACATACTGACGCGCGAAGAGACCGACGCTCTTTTAGACATAAAAGACGATGCATCACCCCTCGCAATAAGAGACAGGGCAATGCTCGAAATCATGTATGCCTCAGGCATCGGCGTGACAGAGCTTGTTTCGCTAAGTCTTGGCGATGTCGACACCGACCTTGGCTACATAAGATGCTGCCGCACCAAAAGTGTACGTATTGTGCCTCTGGGCAAAGCTGCAATGGAAGCGGCGAAGAGATATCTCATCCATTCAAGACCTCTTCTTGCAAAAGACGGAACCGACACTTTGTTTGTTAATTATGCAGGTCTTCCAATTTCGAGGCAGAGCTTTTGGAAAATAGTTAAAGACTATGCCAAAAAAGCAGGCATACAAAAAGACATCACCCCACGCACCCTCAGGGCATCTTTTGCTCTTCACCTTATAGAAAACGGTGCCGACCTCAAAGCTGTTCAGGAGATGATGGGGCATAAGGATATATCGTCAACCATGAGCTATGCAAGGCTTTCGGGCTCGGGGATAAGAGAGATTTATAATAAGGCTCACCCACGAGCGTAGGCAAGGCATTTTTATTCGCCAAAATGCAAATAAAATACCACTAAAACCGAAGGTTTTAATATCACTTTTGGCATGCAAAAATATCACTCTGCACAAAGTGCAGAATATAACTAAAAATGGTGTAAAGAAATCAGATTTCTTTACACCATTTATTTTTCACCTTTTTGCGTTCTGAACTTTTTTTACATCCCCAAATTTTTTACAGATTATATACTTTTATTGCGTTTTCTCTTGCAATCTTATTGTATACCGTCTGGCTGATTTTGCCCTCTGAGAGCCATCTGTTAAGAAGGTCAGGGAGTCTTACGGGGCAACCGGGGAAGAAATAGTCAGTACCAAACATAAGTCTGTCCTGGAACTCTGTGAGGAATTTCGGACCGTATTCTTCGTCACGAGCCAGAGCTCTGTATGCAGTACCATCCGACAAATCGCCATAGAGATTGGGATATCTTCTGAATAAGGTCTGAATAACGCCCTCTTCTTTGATTGGGCCTTCGGGACATCTGCCAACCTGTCTTCCGTCGATTGTGTAGAAATATGCTCTTTCGCCGGGAGTTTTGAGCACAGAAATTTCCGACCAGAAAACAGGGCCATGACCTACGATTTTGAGCTCGGGATAGCTCATGAGAGTTCTCTCAAGCTCGGGAAGTCCCTGACTCAAGTACATTCCAAAGCCTGCATCTGTCTGACATGCGCCCTCAAATGTTACTGGCAGACCTGCCTTTTCGGCACCACGGAAAAGGTTTTGCACCTTTGGATGGTCAAAGGGGAGTGCAGGCATAACCTCACCAATACCCTTGCAGCCTCGGTCTTTGTAATACTGAAGCACATAGCCAAGGTCGGTTTCGGATGTATTGGAACCAAAACGGGGGTCGAGATTGCAGAAAGGAATGATGCGGTCGGGATATTTTTCTGCCATGTCGAGTATGTCTTCAATTGCCTGAGTGGGATAGAGCTCGCCGCTTACCATGGGAAGTACAGCGCCTTTTTCTATGCCATATTTATCGAACATCTCGATAAGATCTTCCACTGTGGCAATGTGCCCGTTTGGAAATTCGGGATTGAGTCCGACAGCAGGCTTACGGAAAGCGTGGGTATGAATGTCAATAAACATATTTTATCTACCTTTCATTTAAGTGATTTAGTGTGTTATACATCTCAATTGTACATCTGATATGTAAATTTCACAATGTATGAAAAAATCACTTTTTTGTACGAAAACACTCAATTGGTAAAAAGTGCTTTATTGCCAAACAGATACTCTTCTCTCTTCCCCATCCCAACCCACATCACATTCAAACGCTTCCGATACTGCCCTCAGCGGCACAAGTGTTCGTGAATTTACAATCACAGGGGCAACATCCAGATTGATCTCTTCTCCGTTTTTGTGCATAATCTGACTGCCTATGGTGAGGGATATTTCCACTTCATTCTTTTTAGCTGTAACAGTTTTTGTTTCATCGTACCACAAAACTTCAAGCCCCATTTCCTCCATAATTTTTCTGTATGGCACAAGAGTTCTGTCATTTCTGAGCAGGGGGGGCTGGTCAAATTCAAGCTCTCTGCCATTTAAGCTCACCGTAACATCATGTCCGAATTTATAGCCCTGCTCCGTTGCAAGCTCCTCAGCTTTGGAAAACGGCGGGCAAACAATCACCATTTTTTCCTTCATTTCAAGGTAGCTTTCTCTGAAATTTTCATATGTATAGTAAATCTGTGGATCAAGACTCGACTTTCTGTAACCTTTGTAAAGCCAAAACTCATTTCGATTTATTTCTTTTACTCTTTCTGTAAACACAACCCTTTCAAGACCGAAATTGTTACAAAAAACAGGCTCACTGAGATACAACGGGGCATCTCCCTTTTCAAAAACGATTTCTTTAAGGTCAAAGCACCCGTCAAAAGCATGAGGCGCAATGAACGAAACGCTTGAGGGAATCACTATTTTTTGTATGTAATTATACGAAAAAGCTTCCGAACCAATTTTTTGCATTTGGGGAAGAGAGGACAAATCGATGAGCGCACCACACATATAAAATGCTCTGTCGCCTATCGATTCAACACCTTGGGGCAAAACAATTTCAGATAGATTTCTGTTGTTTTCCAGAGCAGATGCGCCTATGCTCACAACTGTTTCGGGGATGTCAATTTCATAAAATCCGCAATCTTTAAACAAATTGTCGGGGATTTGGTTAATACCTTCGGGAAAACGCACTGAGATAAGGGAAAGATTGTTCTCAAAAGCACCCTTTCCTATATTTTTCAGCGTGTCGGGAAGATACAGAGTTTTAAAATAGCTGCATCTTTTAAAAGCATATTCGCCAATGCTTTCAATCCCTTCGGGAATTATCAGGCTTGTAATGTTTGAAGCGCCTTCAAAAGCCCTGTCGCCGATTTGTCGCACCTTGTAGCCTGCCACCTCTGACGGAACTTTATAATCGCCCGAAATTTCAGGGTTTGACACATCGCAATATATTATTTGCGCATATCCGTCGTTCACAGTGATTTTATATGGCCCTGAGACAACAGAGTTTTCTCCGTTTGCTACCGTAAAAAACGAGCAGAAAACAAGTGACAAAATCATAGCTGATATAAACTTTTTCATGAGAGAAACCTCCTTTTTTTCAGTATATCAAAGCTGAAAGAATAAATCAACACCTCAGCAAAAACGGAGCTGTAAAACTCTTGTCAGGTTTTACAGCTCCGTTTTGAAACTAAAATTTATAAAAATTCTCTTATATCAACCGTAAGTTTTTCCTCTAAGTTTATAAGCCTCTTGGCGATGTCTTTCGACACCTCATCGGCACCTTTATACTTATTGAGATACTTGTTCAGAGACTTAACCCCCATGTTGCACCCGTCTGTCATAAGGTCGGCAATGGTGGCGTCTGTCTCTTCCATTGCCAGCTTCATGTTGGTTTTCATCCACGACATACCCTTTGCAATGGCAGCAGGCTCTTTTCCGTCGTCTTTGTATTTGTCAAGGAGTTCCCTTATTTCACTCTCGAGTTTTTCGTGTTCGTTTTTGCACCTTGTCAGAAGTGTCTCGAGCTTGTCGCCCTTTACGTTGTCAAGCACATCTTCGATGGACGACACTCCCATCTTAACCCCTGCATCACATTCTCTCAAAAGCTTTATGGTATCTTTTTCTATTTGTTTTTCCATTAAAAAACCACCTCACAGATAGTGTGTCACAAGGGAGGGAAAATATGTGTGAAACTAAATAAAATACCAATTGCACCAAAAATGATTGTGTGTTAAAATTGTATTATAATGAAAATCAATGAATTGAATTTAAAAATTTCATGAATTGAGCTTTCAGCTCATAAATTGCACCCTGAGGTGCATAAACGAGGTGTTTTATATGGCAGATACAGGTCGTATTTTAGATAGGTTAGATGATTTTTTAAATAAAAATGACTACATGGGTGCCGAAAGGCATATTTTATACTGGCTTGAAGAGACAAAAATATCGGGTGATAAAAGAACCATGCTCCTCCTTCAGAACGAGCTTTGCGGTCTCTACCGAAAGCTTGGAAGAGAAAGTGATGCCATTGACGCTGTGGAAAAAGCACTCGGTTTAATAAAGGATATGGGCATAGAAGAAAACATCGGCGCAGGCACAACCTACATCAACTCTGCCACGGTTTTAAAAGCATTCGGCAAAGCGAAAGATGCTATTCCTCTTTTTGAAAAGGCACTGGATGTGTACAAAAAAGAGCTCCCCGAAACCGATAAGCGCTTTGGCGGACTCTACAACAACATGGCTCTTGCCCTCTGTGACATTGGAGAATATCAAAAAGCCTTTGAGCTATATGAAAAAGCCATCTCAGTGATGGAGCGCATCGAGGATGGCATGCTTGAGGTTGCCATAACATATCTTAACATTGCAAACCTCAGGGAAGCACAGCTCGGACTTGAAGAGGCGCAGGAAATAATAGAAGAGCTTTTAAACAAGGCGGCAAACATCTTAGACGGGCATGAGCCAAAAGACGGATATTATGCCTTTGTGTGCGAAAAATGCGCCTCCACTTTTGGATATTACGGATATTTTGCATATGAAAACGAGCTTAAAGAAAGGGCAGTGAAGATTTATGAAAGGTCTTGAGCTTTGTGAGAGATATTACAGAGAATACGGGCAAAAAATAATAGACGAAAATTTTTCTCACATAAAAAAATATCTTGCCATAGGCCTCTCGGGAAGCGGCTCGGAGTGCATGGGCTTTGACGATGACATCTCACGCGACCACGATTTTGAGCCCGGCTTTTGCATTTTTTTGCCCGATGAAAGTCTTGTTTCACGAAGAGATGAATTTCTCCTCGAAAGAGCGTATGCCTCTCTGCCCAAAGAGTTTATGGGTTTTGAAAGAAGCAGTCTGAGCCCCGTCGGCGGCAACCGTCACGGTGTTATGAGAACAGGCGACTTTTTTGAAGCAAAAACGGGCGACAAAAACGGTGAGATAACCACAAAATCATGGTTTTCTCTCTCGGAGCAGTTTCTTCTGGAAGCAACAGGTGGAAAAGTTTTTGAAGACAACTTCGGTCTTTTGTCACAAATCCGTCAAAAGCTTTCATATCTTCCCGAAGATGTGAGGCTCAAAAAGCTTGCGGGCAATCTTCTCCTTGCAGCGCAATCGGGGCAGTATAACTACCAAAGATGCATTAAAAGATGCGATACGGGCGCAGCACAGCTATGTATGACAGAGTTTGCAAATGCTGCACTTAAAGTGATTTTTCTGCTTAACAAAAAATACATCCCCTACTACAAATGGGTGTTCAAAGCACTTGGCCAGCTTGAGCTTGCGTCTCATCTTTCGGGTGATATTGAGCATCTCATTTCAAGCGGAAACAAAGAAAATGAAGCTAAGTTAAAGACAGAAATCATAGAAAAAATCTCATCTGCAATTATAGATGAGATTAAAAAACAGAAGCTTACAAATGCCTCTTCCGACAGTCTGGAAGCTCATGCATATGAGGTGAATGACAAAATAAAAGATACCTGCATACGCAATCTTCACATTATGTATGCAGTGTAAAGAGGTCGTTTTTTCCAAAGATCAGTTTGATTATCTTATATGTTTGCAAAAAGCACACTCGGCATTGAGTGTGCTTTTTTATGTGAGGGCACATGAAAAAGAGAAAATTTTATTTTATTTCAAAAAAAGCCGCTCTTTCTTCATCTTCTACCTCACCGAAATTAATAGAAAAGGTTATGCTTTCTCCCGATGTCATTTCTATCGTGGTGATCGGCTGTCCGTAATGAGTTCTTCCTTTTTCAAAACTCCGGTGATCATACTTAAACTGTTTTATAGTTTTGCCGACAATCGGCGAAAAATATTCAGACACATCTGTGCCATTGCAAACCGGTGCATTTGTATCGGTCCAAAAGTCAGCAAACTGTGTTGTCACCAGCACACCGTCATCATATACAAAATACAATTTGTCTTTAAAACAGTTTTCTTTTTTGAAATGAGGCAAATTCATTGAATAAAAAACCTGATTGTCATCATTTCTGTCGGCAACTACTTTCAGAAGCTTTTTCCCGACAGCTTTCTCATATGTATCTATTCCATCGTAAGGGCGCCCCTCATCAATTGCAAGATACATCTGACATACAGCTTCATATATGTTCCCCAGTGAATAGTCTTTTTCACAGGTGTCCTGATAGCTCCTCTCAGTAGCAACAAATTCCCACGGAACACCACCGTCACATCGCTCATCATATGAAGTTTCGCGATTTCTTGCACCTGCATCAAAAAGGATTTTTGTAGCTTCCAGAAAATATCTGTCAAAAGTAGAGAGAGTTAAAGCATACAAACACTGTGCCCCATAGCAACCGTCAAATTTGTTGACATCAAATCCGTGTGCAAGAAAGAAACGGATAAGCTCACACATTGACTTCCCAGGTTCCGGGTTTTTATCTTCATTTTTTTGACACTGTTCGCAGTTCTCTTCTTCGCACAAATCGGAAGTTTCGAAAATCTCGTCTCCGTTCTTTGTCGCGCAGTAGCCTATCAGTATCTCCGAAAGTACATTTTCGGCAGGATCTTTGCCTACTGCATTAACATCTGCACCTTGTCTGATTAACTCTTCGGCTGCAGCAAAATCGGGCGCACCGGAACGAAAGAGCTCTATAAGCTCATCTTCCAGCTTTCCATATCCATAGTCACAACTCATTGTATCGCCTCCTTATGATAATTATATCATAATATGTGTCCGTTTAAAAGGACAGATACAATCTTTTTAGGATCTTTTTTGCTGTTTCTGTCAAGTTTCAACGGTGACATTTATATAAATAAACTCGCCAAAGCGAGTTTGCAGAAACTTGTCAAGTATTTCGGACAAAAAGAAAAACGCCACGATTGTGACGGTAAAAGTTAGTTATTTGATTTTTCAGCGTTTTGTTTAGCTGTGTTGATGGATGAAATGAGCATTTTGCGGATTGTTCCGCATTCATTATATATTTCTTTAGCAGTTTCTCTATTGAGTAAATCGGATTTAACGAAAAGTTCTAACCAATACTCTGTTTCGTAGCATTCTTTCAGTGCTATTTGTAATTTTGAAATAAAATCGTTCTTGCTATGTGCATAATTTGCCTCGTGTATATTTGCTCCTATGGATGTTCCGCTACGCTCAAGCTGATTTGTAAGAGAATAATGGCCTTTAATGTTTTCGCACAGTTTAATTATATTAACAGAAAATTCAACAGATGAATTCCGTAGTTTTGATTCAGCCATATCATATCAACTCCTTGAAATCATTATAACATATATGTTTACTATTGTCCATAAGTGAAATATCAACTCCGTTGATGTGAAATAATTTCTTGCAGAAATTGCGAAATAGAAAGCTAACGCTTTCTGTGAAATGAAATAAATCCACACGCCGTAAGGCGTATTTCACGTTGCGAAGCAATATTTCACGCACACAGGGTATTTGACAAATCCTGAAAGGATTTATTTCGTTGAAAAAACCGCGAATCTTGTATCAAGATTGACGGTTTTTTCTAAGGCGTCACCCAGACTTGAACTGGGGATAAGGGTGTTGCAGACCCGTGCCTTACCACTTGGCTATGACGCCATGTCATATTAAACTTTGGGTTAGACTAATCAAGAGACGTAAATCCTACGTCTCTTGACAGTTTAAGCGGAAGACGAGATTCGAACTCGCGACGTTCACCTTGGCAAGGTGACGCTCTACCACTGAGCC
Source organism: Clostridia bacterium (assembly GCA_045586905.1). Classification (GTDB taxonomy): domain Bacteria; phylum Bacillota; class Clostridia; order UMGS1810; family UMGS1810; genus RGIG1828. The sequence goes on along the minus strand of JAZNBF010000088.1, from coordinate 10,495 downwards.
ACTCCCGCATATGAATTGATGATCTTCACCAATCGACGAATGATAGTATAACACATTAAAAATGCTTTGTCAACACATTTTTGTGATTTTTTCTAAGATTTTTTCGACAAAAACAACGGGCAGAAACGGTTTTGGCGTTTCTGCCCGTTTAAAATGATTATTTTTTGAAGTTTTCTATTATTTCTTTTGCTCTCTTTGCTCCGTCTTTCAAAAGGTCGTAGGCTGTGAGCGCAAGAATTTTGGAAGATGTGATATACACCGTTTCTTTATCTTTTATGGCAAATTCCTTACTGTGAAGCGCTCCGTCAAAACCACCCATGGTCGGCTGAATTGCAGGCATGATGAGCGAAAGGTCGCCCATGTCGGTGGAGCCTGTCATGTTTATGCCATGGAAGATGTTTTCGTCAGATACAAAAAGTCGGGCATTTTCTTCAAACACTTTTGAAAGGTTAGCATCCTGAATAAGAGGATCAAAGCCTTTGACATCTTTTATGGTGCACTTTGCGCCAACTGCCATTGCTCCTGCCTTTACAGCATTGTCAACCTTAACGGATGCATCCTCTATTGCACTTGCAGTAGCACCTCTCACATAGGTTTCAATCACTGCCTTGTCGGGCACAACATTTACAAGGTCGCCTCCGTTTGTGATGATGGGATGAACTCTCACCCTGTCTTCGTCACGGAAGGTCTCACGGTTGGCATTGATGCCCATGAGAGCGAGCATTGCGGCGTTGAGGGCGTTAACTCCGTTAAATGGCTCACTGCCATGTGCCGCCTTGCCCTCAAAGGTTATCTGCTTTGTGTCAAAGCCAAGGCTTGTGCCTTCCACATACACATTGGGGACGGGAGTGAGGGCGTGGGAATGTATCATCATTGCAATGTCTACATCATCAAATTCGCCAAGGGCAATGAGCTCCTGCTTGCCTGCCATGCGGCTTATTTTGCCATCGGCAACGAGGCGCTCTCTGTATTCGAGCTCCACAAACTCTTCGGCAGGCACTGCAAAAAATGTGATTTTGCCATCGATTTCATCGAGCACGCCGCTTTTTACTATGCCATATGCCGCACCTATCATGCAAGCAAGCTGAGCATTGTGACCGCAGGCGTGAGCTGCGCCTGTTTCGGGATTGGCAAATGGGTGCTCAAAGCATTTGATGGCATCGAGCTCGCCAATGATGCAGATGTTAATCTTGGCATCGGGGTTGCCCACTGTGCCCTTAACACCTGTGATGGCAAGCTCTGAACGGTACGGTATGCCGAGTGCTTCAAACTCCTTTTGCACCCTTTCAGATGTTTTGAACTCCTTGTAGCCAAGTTCGGGAGTTCTGAGTATTTCTTCGCCCAGAGAGATAATCTTTTCTCTGTGGTCGTCTATGGCTTTTATAATTTTGTTTTTCATTTTTTGTCCTCTCTTTATATAAGGATTGTGTAATATAGCTACCAGGATTTTTTGTGAAGTTTTGAAACTCGTTCAAAGTGAAGTTTTTGTCTTTCAAAAGTGAAGTTAAGTTTGCCACTCTGCCATCAGGCAGAACTTCACTTTCCCACAGAGGCAAACTTAGTTGCAGTCGGGATTCGATCTCATAAGATAGCTTTTTTCTATGCCGAAAAGCTTAACCAGTTCTTTATATTTTTTGTATAGCTCCATATACTTTTTGTGATTTTCACCGTTTGGCATATATGTGGTTTTGTCGAGGTGTACCATGGCTTTGACAGCATCTTTGACATCGTCATACACACCGCCTGCGTAGCTTGCAAAAACTGCACTGCCCATTGCGCCTGCCTGCTTTATGTCGGGCACAATGACAGGTTTGTTGAGCACATCTGCATACATCTGCATCATAAATTTATTTTTCTGAGAGATGCCTCCTGTTGCATAAACCTCGTCTATTTCAATTTCGTTTTCTTCATAAAGGTCTACAATCGCCTTTGTGCCAAAAGCAGTCGACTCCAAAAGTGCTCTGAAAATTTCTTCAGGCTTGGTGTTTAAGGTAAAGCCAAAAATCGCACCCTTAAGGTCATAGTCAGCAAAGGGTGTACGGTTACCGTTCCACCAGTCAAGAGCAACAAGGCCACTTTCGCCGATTTCTCTTTTTTCTGCTTTTTCGGTGAGGTAGGTGTAGATGTCTTTGCCCTTTTCCTGAGCTTCCACCACATATTTGTGGGGTGCATTGTTTTTTACATACCATTCAAAAATATCACCAACTGCCGCCTGACCTGCTTCATAGGCATAGAAGCCGGGGATGATACCGTCTTTAACAAGACCGCAAATGCCTTTTACATTTCTTTCTTTTTCGTCCATGAGGATGTGGCAGGTTGATGTGCCTATGATGAGCATGAGCTTGCCGCCATCTGCAATGCCTGCTGCGGGGAGAGCGGCGTGGGCATCGATGATGGGCACTGCCACCCGTGTGCCCTCTTTGAGACCTGTGAGGCGCGCGCCTGCCTCGTTTATTTCGCCTGCCTTGGTGCCGGTGGGTTTTACATTGGTGCCGATTTTTGTGCCGATGACGCCCCTAAGCTTTGGCGAAATCTTTTCGAGGAAGCTCTCCGACGGATAACCGTTTGTTTTGTTCCACATTCCCTTGTAGCCTGCCATGCAGCTTGAGAGAACGTCACTGCCCGTGAGCACCATGGTGAGCCAGTCGCCTGCCTCAATAAAACGGTGGGCTGTGTCAAACACCTCGGGAGCTTTGTTTATTGTTTCACACATTTTGGGGAAGAGCCACTCAGAAGATACCTTTCCGCCATATATGTCGAGCCATTTTTCGCCATTTTCTTTGGCAAGACGGGTTATTTCGTCTGCCTCGGGCTGTGCCGAGTGATGTTTCCAGAGCTTCACATAGGCGTGAGGCTCCGATTTGAACTTGTCATAAAAGCAAAGTGGTGTGCCTTTTTCGTCGATGGGGAGCATGGTGCATGAGGTAAAGTCAATACCTACGCCCACAACATCTTCGGAACTTACACCCGATTTTTTTAAGACTTCTGAAACTGTGAAGCTGAGTGCATCAAGATAATCCTGAGGGTGTTGAAAGGCTGAGTTTTTCTCTAAAACTGTGCCATCGGGAAGGGTCTCGTCCATAACTGCGTGGCTGTATACCGACACAGCCTCTGCCAGTTCTTTGCCTGTTTCGGCATCTACTATAATAGCTCTTGCCGAAAGTGTGCCATAGTCAATACCAATTACATATTTCATATTTTTTCTCCTAAATCTTTATATTAAATTAAACATCATACTTTTTAGCTTTTCACACGCAGTCCCATAGTCTCAGTGCCATAAGCACTGCCTGCTCACGCGAGAGTGTGCCCTGAGGGGCAAAGCTTTCGTCGCCCATGCCCTTTACAATTCCGTTTTTCACCATAAAATACACACTGTGATATGCCCAGTCGGAAATGAATTCATCGTCGGCAAAAAGAATGGGGTGACCGTATTCTTTTACATCGCCTTTACTTCTTTGTATCACATAATAAAGCGGAAGTCTTGCACTCGGAGGCCCTGCTGTTACGAGGCTTTCGCCCGAATAAATGGCAAAAATTCTTGCAAGCATTGCAGCTGATTGCTCTCTTGTGAGAAAAGATGTGGGGGCAAATTCGTCATATGACATTCCCTTTACAGCTCCTATGCTGTATGCTTTTATGACATCTGTGTTTTCTGTGTCGCCAAAAGGATTTGGCAAAAGAATTTCAATCTCTTTGCCCTTCATTTTTTCATAGAGCCTTACGCACAATGAGGCAAATTCCTCTCGGGTGATGTTTTCTTTAAAATCTTTTTGCAACATGCTTTGGGGGATGAGGTTTTTGTCACGCGCCTCCGTCACCTCGTCATCTGCCCATGCCGATGTTTTTAAAACATCTTCTGCTATGGGGTTTATTATGTATCCGTATTTCATTGTGTCATAGTCGAGAACGGGCAGAAGAGAATTTGAAAAGCGCTCATAGCCAACCTGACCGTTAAGACTCAGTATCGGGTTTCCGTCATAGTCATAAAGATGGCGCTCATCGTTTTCGTCTACTGCAAAAACCACATTCTCGCCAAGCTCTTTAAGCTCTTTAAACACAGGCTCAAACACTATCTCGCCCTGCATGCTTAAAAATCCGTAGCGATTGTCATAGCCTCCGACATTTTTTGTTATTCTGAGAAAGCTTTTGCTGTCGGTCCACACACCCAAAATCACATCATCGCCAAACTCACGGACAACCTTTCCGTTTTGGTCGACAATTTTCTTGCCGCCCACCACTGCATAGTCGCCAAAGAGGATGATGTCATCATAGGTGGCAGGATAAAGCTCTTTGCCCGAAAAATCAAAAAGTGCAAAATTATGGGTTTCATAATTGTAGCCAACTATGAGTTTTTTGTTTGCACGAAAAATTGTAAACTCACCAAGATTCACATCATAAACATTACCGTTTTTGTCGATGGTCTTTCTCTCACCGTCGGCAATGGTAACAAAATCATCTGTAAAATCGTATGCATCCCAGAGTGCATCGGGTGCAAAAATGGTTTTTCCGCTTTCGTCTATATAGCCGAATTTTGCATTTATGTATGTGCCATAGGCAGAGAGGATACCGAGTGAGCCCGTTCTTGACACACCGTTATAGAAGCCATACACATATTCATACTGAGGCTCAATGACCTCTTCGCCTTTTGAATTGATGTAGCCGAATTTATTGTTTCTGCTCACTCTCACAAGATCCGATTTTCCGTCGCCTGCATCGGTGGTGAGGTATGAGTAGTTTTTTTCACCTGTTTTGGGGTGGACATCCACGTAAGATTCATATACATAATCTGTAAGCTGATTTCCCTCTTTGTCAAAAAAGGCTATCATGTTGTTTTCGCCAAGTGCCATGATAAGACCGTTTGGGCAAAGATGGAGCTTTGTACCGTCAAAGCCAAACACTCTTTCGCCCGAAGTGTTGATAATTCCAGGCTCAATGATTCCGTCGCCGTCAGAGTCGATGCCGACTTCGGCAAGACCGTGCGAATTGAAGCTTTTTGCATAGAGGTACTCAGGCTCTATCGCAAACTGGCGCACTTTTTCACTTTGCCGGGGATTGTTTGCATATGCTCTAAAACTGAAAAGCATACAAAGGGAAACACACAATGCAATGATTTTTTTCATAGGTTTTTCCTCCTTATATTGCAGATTTTACACACCAAGCTTTGCTTTTATGGTTTTGATATACACAGAAGGTGACCTGTGTTCAATCTCTTTAAATAATCTTGAAAAATAGTGTATCGAGCCAAAGCCAAGCATTGCAGAAATTTCCGTAAGGTTATATTTGCCCTCGCGCATGAGAACCTTTGCTTCCTTTATCTTAAGAGAATTCACATGCTCCACAATGGTTTTGCCATATGCCTTTTTGAAGTTCTGACAAAGCGTGGTCTTGTTGGTGCTGAATAAAAAGCAAAGCTCGTCAAGCTTAATGTGCTCTCTGAAATTTTGACCGAGATAGTCGTACACCTCGTGGATTTTGGTGTCGGTCACCGATTGCGAAACAAGGGTGTCGGTGTTTTTTTTGCTCCTTATGAGCTTTATGAAAAGTGTTTCAAGCTGAATTTTTATCATCTGATCGGATCCAAAGGGGTAGTTTTTTTGCTTTTGCATGTCTTTCTGATTCGGCACATCATAGGGCGGCATGAAAACCGTTCTGCCCTCTTTTACGATTTCGGTGAGAATCTTCTGCTGATCGGCATTGAGGTTAAATGGTGATTCGCTGAATACGTCAAGCTCTTTTGAACTGCATTCAAAGCCAATGATTATGACATTGGGCGCAGTGTCACCCGTACACGAGAGCGAGTGCACCTCGTAGGGCCTGTGAATGATGAGCTGATTTGTTTCAAGGATGCCCGAATAGCTTTCGGCCTTTGTGTAGATGCGGCCGCTGTCGACATATATCAGTTCTCTGAACTCGTGGGTGTCTTTTTTGGTGTGATATTCATTTGTAAATTCAAAATAATGAAGATTGGCAATCTTTGTGACATTTACTGCCATCTCAAAATCTTTCAGTTTATAGTTCATTTAAATCACCTTAATGGTTTGTATGCTTTCTCCGTCACAAAAGGGGGAATCACAAATTCTCACTTCGTCTCTTCCACATATATCTCCAGCCATTTTATGTGCTGAGATTTTCCTGTTGTTTCTATTGTGATGGTGTTGTCGCCATCTTCTATAAAAGATATGTCATCGAGTTCAAACTGCATCACTCTCGGACAAACCTCCGAAACATGGCTTGCCACCGGCTCAAAAAAGTCGTTTACTTTCCATTCAAAGCCTTCTGCGGGCAAAATATCGCCCGCCCCGGTGGCAGGAGCACCGTTTACAAAAACCCTGAGTGCATTCTCATCCGTTTTTTCGTCTATGCCGACAATCACCCTGTAATATCCGTTTTTGGGTTTTGTACCGGTATTGGCTGTGAAGGTGTAGGGTTTGTCCTTTGACACTTCGATAGGGTAAAGATCGTTATGATATTCATCGCACGTGTGCACATATGCTCTCATGCCCTTCTCTGCAAGCTCTTTAGAGCCTGCGGCAATCATTTTGTCGCGGATTACATTTTTGCATATTTTGTTGCCGCTTTTGTCTATGTAGTAGGTGTGGGAACCCATATCGTTATCGGTGTAGAAATGGTTAAATATGTTTATGCCATCGGCACCCTTTTGATACATAGCACTTGCAAAGCCTTTGAGCTGCTCGAGTGTTATCCACATAATATAGCCCGAATAGTTTGTGGAGTCGCATCTCACTGCCCAGTCTGTGCCGGGAATGACACAGTAGGGGCGGGAGGAAGTGTTCTTTTTGTCTATGCTCTCTTTCCATGCCGATACAGGGATGCCATAGTATGTGGGGATGTACCACGATTCGGGTACAATGGCATCAACAGTTCCGTCTGCAATCCACTGAGCGGCATCTATTCCAAACTCAAGGTTGGTCTTTTCGTCATGATATATCCTTGCGGTAAATCTTATTTTTCTTTTGGCATTTTCCTCTGCCCTGTCTTTCAGAGAGCGCATATATTCTGTAAGCATTTGGGTGGTTTCGTCATCTACCCTGCTAATTATGGGGCAGGTGCGCAAATAGTCAAATTCAATACCATCAATGTCATAATTTTTGCAAAGCTCAATTATGTAACTTCCATAATAATCTCTGACTTCTTTTTTGCAATAATCGAGATTATGGTTAGAACCTGTACTAACGGTATAATCAAAGTTCATATCCGGATTATCATAACTGAAAGAAGAGTTAAGTCCCGGATCCTGCAAATCGTGATGATCATTCATTCTCACACTGAGAAGCACAGCTGCCCCATATTTTCGGGCTTCTTCTATTGCCATTTCTATGATGTCTATGCCTCTTTTTATAGTGTAGCGAAAGCCCTTTAAGAAGTTTTTGTCAGACTCTGGGCATACAACTTTCACCGCATTTGATTTTTCATCGGTAATAGGGCGGAAATTTTCATCACGCACTATGTTGTAATACATCGAATCGGCAACGGAGCTGTCGACCACAGAGCGTCTGTAAAAAACATTTAAAAGCACTGTGCCCACTGCAGTACCATCGAGATATACCTTAAGGTATTCTCTGATGTTTTTTCTGTATTCATCTGCCGATGCGTTGTAGTCGGTAATGACCGCGTATTCAAGACCGTCGGCAGGTATATTTAAAAACAGATTGGGATTTCTTTTTATGCTGTTCATCTTAGCGTCACCCTTTATTTTTTCTTACATATCAAGCTTTTTCATGATTCCGTCGTCTGTGAGTCTCATAACAAAATTGAACTTGTTAACCTTTGTACACATGTAGAAATCTTCTTTGGGGAACACATCGTTTTGCGCCTTGTCGAAAAACTTTGCGCCCGAGGTGTATCTGAGGTTTTCTATTTCGCTATCAAGGTCAATTTCGGTACCCTCCAAAAGACTCTTTATGTAGAGCGCACACAGATTGTCTTCTTCTGTCTGTGAAAGAGCCTCGAGTCCCATGCATACGAGTGAAACATTTTCGGGATTTTTACTTTTTATATACTCTGCTGTTGCCTTTGCATTTACAAGTGAACCGCCAAGAATCTCGTCGGCATGAATTGCATTTGCAATGCCCTGAGTTCCTGCACTTGTTGTGTGAACCACCCTTTTGCCTGCGCAGTCGAGCTTTACAAGGTCAGACGGACAGTTGCCCACATCAAACCCGGGAAGAATTTTGCCTTTTCTTTCGCCGGCAAGAATGCAGTCGGGGTTTTCCTCTTTGAGCTTGTAGGCAAGGCTTACATCGCCAACGGGGATTATCTCCTCTACACCGGATGCAAAGAAATATGCCTCAACAGAAAATGCTCTGAACACATCTATTATGACCGTTATCCCTTTTGCCTGCTTTGCTCCGTCAATCATGTGAAGAATCTCTATGTTCATTGTTGTCTCCTTTTTCAGTTGGTTTTTCAATCTGTCAAACCAGACGCATATATTTAATTATTGTTAAATATATTCTATCACACAAATCGGACAAACACAACAAAAACACCTTTACTTTGCCCAAAAATACCCGTTTTAGAGCAGAAAGTGCCCGTTTTATCATGTGCATTACTTGACATTGCATCTCTTTTTTTCTATAATTGCATCATAAAAAAGCTTTTCACATCATGCCTTAGCCACACAAAAAGGAGTGGAAAACATGAAATATATTGTTGATAACGATTTGCACATTCATTCGTTCAAATCTTCCTGCGCCACCGACACAGAGCAAACTCCCGAAATCATCCTAAGCTATGCCATTCAAAATGGACTCAGCACCATATGCCTCACAGATCATTTCTGGGATGATGCCATAGATGGCGCATCGGAGTGGTATATGCCCCAAAACTACGAGCACATATCGGGCTGGGGGCCTCTTCCTCAGGCTGAAAATGTCAGATTTTTGTTTGGCTGCGAAACCGAACTGAATAAAGATCTCACCCTCGGCATTTCAAAAGAAAAGCTCGGCCTTTTCGACTTTATAATCATCCCTACCACCCACTTCCACATGAAAGGCTTTACCCTCACAGACGAAGAGGCAAAAGACACTTCATCGAGAGCAAAGGCATGGATAAAAAGGCTTGACCATGTGCTTGGAATGGATCTTCCTTTTCACAAAACAGGCCTTGCACATCTCACCTGCAGCCTCATTGCACCCACAAGAGAAGAATACCTCGAGGTGCTTGGTCTCTTGCCCGATGAGGAACTGGAAAGACTCTTTACAAAAGCAGCTGAGCTTGGCGTTGGAATAGAACTCAACGGTGATGACATGAACTTTCCGAGTGAAGAAGAGGACATCATCTTAAGGCCCTACAAAATTGCCAAAAAATGCGGATGCAAATTTTACCTTGGCAGTGACATTCACGGTCACAAAAAATTTGCCAAAATCAAACCCATATTTGAAAAAGCAATCGACCTTCTCGGCCTCACCGAAGACGATAAATTCAGGATTTAATACAGCTGATTTACATACGCAAACTAAATACAATATTAAATTTATTTAATATTGTGCAAAAGATTTTGAATATTCTATAAATACAAACCCAAAAAGCTATTATATAATCAAAATAGAAAAATATATTTAGGAGGAATGTAATATGTCAAGAATTTGTATTCCCGATTATGAGTATAAGGAAAGAGTGGCAAGAGCAGCCGAGCTCGTTCGCAAAAAAGGCCTCGATGTAATGGTTGTATGCAGCACCGAGTCTGACTATGCAAACGCTCGTTATTTCAGCGGCTTCTGGCCCCTTTTCGAAAGAGCAGGCGTTGCTATCTCCGCTACCGGTGAAGCAGCTCTCATGGTAGGCCCCGAGTGCATCATCTTCGCTCAGGACGTTGCCAAAATCGACAAAATTTTCTGCCTCAGAGAATTCAGAGAATCAGCTGACCCCTCATACCCCGAGCTCACAGCTTCCACATTCAAAGATGTGTTCAAAGCTATCGGCGTAACAGGCGAAAACATCAAAATCGGCCTCGGAAGCTATGTTGAATGCACACTTCCCATCTACGAAGGCCTCAAAGACAGCTTCCCCAAAGCTGAAATTTCAAAATGCAACGATATCATGGTACAGCTCCGTCAGATCAAGTCCAAAAACGAACTTGCCTGCATTCAGGAAGGTTTCCGTATTGTTGACCTTGCAACCGACGAAGTTATCCGCAACTTAAAACCCGGCGTAACCGAGCTCCAGATGGTTGGTATCGCCCAGAAAGTTATCTACGAAGAAGGCGCAGAATATGAAGGTCTTCCCATGTATGTATTCTCCGAAAAATCAACCCGTCATGCTATCAGCCGTTCAAGTTACAGAACAATCGGCAAAGGTGACATTGTTCAAGTCGGAGGCCAAGCGGTCTTAGGAAGACAACATATTAGGACAACTCCTTGGCTCACAGAACGACATGGCTACGATCCGACTTTGTATGTATTCTCCGAAAAATCAACCCGTCATGCTATCAGCCGTTCAAGTTACAGAACAATCGGCAAAGGTGACATTGTTC
>JAZNBF010000087.1:0-16599 GCA_045586905.1 Clostridia bacterium | reverse complement strand
TTGCCGATCTCCTCGGCACCGAGCCCGAAGAGGAGATTATGATATCGCGCGAGCTTGGCTCAGATGGCAAAAACAACGTGAGGATAAATGGAATTCCCGCATCTCTTTCTGTGCTCAAGACAGTTGGCGAGCAGCTTGTGAACATTCACGGGCAGCACGACAACACATCACTTCTTGCCACAAAAAGCCACATTGTTTTTCTCGACCTTTTCGGCAAAGACCAAATTAAAAATTTGGCAGATGAATACAGAAAAATCCATTTGCTCCTCAAAGAAAAGACCGAAGAGCTAAGCTCCATAACCACATCTGATGAAGAGAAGCTCCGCAGACGCGACATGCTCAGATTTCAGATTGGTGAGCTTGAAGATGCAGAGCTCAAAGAGGGCGAGGAGGAAGAGCTTAAAGCAAGAAAGCTTGTGCTCGACAATGCCCAGCTCATCTCTCAAAACACTGCCAATGCCTATGACATGCTCTATGGCTCAGACGGGGCAACCTGTCATGACATACTGTGGTCGGCGATAAATAAGCTCACCAGCATTGCCGATTACAGTCCTGAGATACAAAACATTGTCTCATCACTAACCGATGCAGGCTACCTCATAGATGAAACCGCCCGTGAGCTTCGCTCGCTCTCAGACAGCGAATATAATGCCGAAGAACTTTCGGAAATTGAAAAAAGACTTGACCTCATATACACCCTGGAGCGAAAATACGGTCCCGACATCCCATCCATGCTCGCCTTTTTGGGAAAAGCAGTGGCAGAGCTTGACGAGATTGACACCTCTGACGAAAGAGCAAAGCTTCTGGAAGCAGAAATCAAAGCTCTCACCGAAAAAAGACTTGTTGCTTCGAAAGCACTTACAGAGCAAAGAAAAAAATGTGCCCGCAATTTAGAGAAAGAAATCAAAACCCACCTTGCCGATCTCGACATGGCAAAGGTCGACTTTGAGGTAAGCATTGAGGATGCACCCTTTAACAGTGACGGTGCCGACAGTGTGGAATTTCTCATATGCACCAATGTGGGCGAAGACAAAAAGAGCCTTTCAAAAATCGCATCGGGCGGTGAGCTTTCGAGAATAATGCTTGCCATAAAAAATGCCCTTGCATCGTTTGACGGTTCAAAGACCATGATATTTGACGAGATAGACACAGGTGTCAGCGGAAGTGCCGCACAAAAGATTGGCGAGAAACTGTATGCAATGTCAGTTTTTTCACAGGTGCTTTGCATAACCCATCTGCCGCAGATTTCATCACTTGCCGACACTCACTATCTTATAAAGAAAAATGCCGAAAAATGTCGCACACTAACCACTGTGGAGCCTCTGTCGCACGATGGCAGAGCCGACGAAATAGCCCGTACTCTCGGCGGCAAGAGCATAACAGAAATTGCAAAAGAAAATGCGCGCGAGCTTCTAAGAAGCGCTAGTGATATACAAAATCAGATAAAGAAACAAACGGAGGGAAAATAGATGTCACAAAGAAGAGACAAACACAACTACTATCTCGACATAGCAGAAACAGTGCTTGAAAGAGGTACCTGCCTCAGACGAAACTACGGTGCCATCATCGTTAAAAACGATGAGATTGTGTCCACAGGCTATGTGGGTGCACCAAGAGGCAGAAAAAACTGCATCGACCTTAATTTCTGCATGAGAGAAAAGCTTGCCATTCCACGAGGCGAAAGATATGAAATGTGCCGCTCGGTGCATGCCGAGGCAAACGCCATCATCAGTGCAAAGCGTGACGAGATGATTGGTGCAACCCTCTACCTTGTGGGCAAGGTTTTTGGCACAGGAGAGCTTGTTGAAAATGCCATGTGCTGCTCAATGTGCAAAAGACAGGTTATAAACGCAGGCATAGAAAAGGTTATCATCAGAAACACACACGACAAATACACCGAGGTGAATGTGTCTGACTGGATTGAAAACGACGACTCTCTCGACGGTTCGTTTGGTTACTGAGATATGTCTGTTTTAAAAGATTTGTGGCTCATAAAAAAGCTCGGGGATGATGTTGCACATGTAGTATGCAACGAAAAAGAATTCACTGTGCCCCTGTGCGCCTTGCCCGAAAAAGTCAGAGAGGGCGATGTTTTTGAGCTTCGTCTCCAAAACGGAGAGCTATTGAAAAGAAGAGAAGAAATCGTAAAATTATTTGACAGTTTAAAGGAACATTAAAATGGAAGCTAAATACAAAAGACTGAAATTTGCCTGCTATGCATCAAGCATGTCGATGGCAGTGGTGACAACCATGTCGCCACTGCTGTTTTCTACGTTTACCAAAATGTATGGCATTTCATATTCACTCATAGGACTTCTGGTGCTGATAAACTTTGTGACTCAGCTCCTCATCGACCTTGTGTTTTCGTTTTTTTCGCACAAGTTCAATCTGCCCCTCACAGTTAAGCTGACTCCTGTCATCTGCTTTGTGGGCCTTGTTGTGTATGCCCTCTCGCCCGTGATTTTTCCGCATCACATATATGCAGGCATATGCCTTGGCACCATAATCTTCTCGGCAGCATCAGGTCTTGGCGAGGTGCTCACAAGTCCTGTTATTGCATCGATTCCGTCTGATGATCCCGACAGAGAAATGAGCAAGCTTCACTCTATGTATGCATGGGGTGTTGTGGGAGTGGTAATAATTTCCACTATTTTTCTCCACCTTGCAGGCAGAGAAAACTGGGCATGGCTTGCGGTGGTACTGTCGGTGATACCCTTTGTATCGGCAATAGCATTTCTGGGCACAAGGATACCCAGCATGCAGGCAACGGGCAAAGCAAAAGATGTAAAGAGCATTTTCAAAAATTCGGGTGTATGGCTTTGTGTGGCCATCATCTTCTGCGGCGGCTCTTCCGAATGTACCATGGCTCAGTGGAGCTCGGTGTATCTTGAACAGGCACTCGGCATACCCAAGGTGTGGGGCGATGTGTTTGGAATGGCACTGTTTTCGGTGATGCTTGGCATTGGCAGAACGCTTTATGCAAAGAGGGGCAGGTCCATAGAAAAGGTGCTCCTCATAAGCACGACCTGCGCAGCTTTATGCTATTTTGTGGCAGCAGTTTCGCCATTTGCCACTGTCGGACTTTTGGCCTGTGTTGTAACAGGCATAGCCACAGCGATGCTCTGGCCAGGTACACTTATCGTAGCAACAGAGCGCTACAAGGAATACGGAGTGCTCATCTTTGCTCTCATGGCATCGGGTGGAGACCTTGGAGCATCAGTCGGACCTCAGCTTGTGGGACTTGTGACCGATGCGGTGATTTCTGCAAAAGGAGCTTTGAGCTTTGCTCAGTCGCTCGGCATGAGCGTGGAGCAGCTTGCAATGAAGGCAGGCATGCTTGTAGCAATGATTTTCCCTCTCATTGCTATACCACTCAATATAAAGAGTATTAAAAAGGGCACGCAAAAATAATCCAGACCGCAAAAGGAAAAAAATTGCAATAATACAATATATACAATTCGTTAAACACTGAATTTACATATGTAGAAAAGCATCGTCATAAGACGATGTTTTTCTTTTATATTTTGCCTTTTGCTATTAACAAACCTCATAAACCCTCGCAGTACCTTTGTACAGCTTCGGGCTATCGTGCCAACCGAGATTGTCTCGGTTGGCATTCGGCTTGTCAATTCTGAAATGTTTTTCCTGTCCCCTAAAAAAAGACACAAAAAATTCTTATGAATTTTTTGTGTCTTTTTTGTTATCTTTTCTTCAATATCAATTATCTGAAAATTTCTATGCTTCTTTCAAGTATACCTTTGATATACGCAATGGCAGTGCCATAATTGGTAAAAGGCACACCTTCATCAATGGCACATCTCATACGTCGTCTGACCTCTTTTTCGGTTATCATGCATCCGCCGCAATGAATAACGAGACTGTATGGCGAAAGGTCTTCGGGGAAATGGGTGCCCGAGGTAAACTCAAATGCCGGCTCCTCTTTTGTGTGTTCTTTTATCCAGGCAGGGATTTTTACCGTGCCTATGTCTTCACACTGTCGGTGGTGGGTGCAACCTTCACACATGAGCACTCTGTCACCTTTTGTGAGAGAGCCTATTTTCTTTGCTCCCTCCACTGCCACATCCAGAAAGCCTTTTGCTCTTGCCATGAGTATGGAAAAAGATGTGAGAGGGATATCTTTTGGTGTGAGACGCGCGACTTTGCCAAAAACCTGAGAGTCGCAAATGACAACATCGGGTTTAATGCCCAACGAAGAAAGGGTGGCTTCATATGCATCATCGCGCACGACGATTGCAGTCATACCATGGTCGAGCAGGTTTCTTATCACCTGCTGCTGAGGCAAAATGAGTCTGCCCTTGGGCGCGCTTTTGTCTATGGGCACAACAAGCACTGCTGTTGCCCCCTCGGGCAAAAGATCGGCAATGAGCTTCATTTCCTCGTTCTTTTTGGCAAATGACGCCAGAGCTTCTTTCAGCTCTTCTATGCCTGCCCCATCCTTTGCACTCACGCCCACGAAATCGGGCGAGGATGCATAGTCTTTGGCAAGGTCAATTTTATTTTTGACAATCACATAGGGAATTTCTTTCTCTTTAAAGGTTCCCACAAGACTAAGTTCTTCGGCACACATTTTCCTCTGTGCATCTGTCACAAGCACAGCGATGTCGGTGTTTGCAAGAATTTGTTTTGTCCTTTTAACCCTTTTTTCGCCAAGTTCGCCCTCGTCATCTATGCCGGGGGTGTCGATAATGAGCACAGGGCCGAGCGGCAAAAGCTCCATAGACTTTTGCACGGGGTCGGTGGTTGTGCCGGGGGTGCCTGATACAACAGACACTTCCTGACCCGTTATGGCATTGACAAGTGTGGACTTGCCTGCATTGCGGAGGCCGAAAAAGCCTATGTGTATTCTGTTTGCTGAGGGTGTTTGATTCATGTGCGTCACAAGCCTTTATTTATTCTTATCTTTCTGTAATAATATTTGAATATGCAGTTTTTGCACTCACTCCGTCGAGCTTGCCAAGCTTGCCCGAAAGAGTGTTGATGATATCCTGAGGAGCATCAATGGCAATGCTTATGATGTGAATGTCTTTTTCTCTGTATGGAAGGCCCATTCTGCCGATGATGTGAGGTCCGTATTCGTGAAGTAATGCATTGAGCTCGTCTACCGAGTCCATATTTTCAACGATGATACCAATTACTGCAACTCTTGTTTCCATAATATTACTCCTTATAAAATTACTGACGGGACATTGCGTCCTCTATTGCCTTTGCAAGCTGGTCGGGGCACGAGGTGTTTTTAAAGCCGCATCTGATGCCTGAGAGAAGAGTGACAAGTTCTTTTGCATCTCTGCCCTCGCAAAGCTTTGCCACGCCCTTTGTGTTTCCGTCACATCCACCTGTGAACTGCACATTTCTGACAATGCCGCCATCGATGGTAAAGCTTACGCCTCGCGAGCAGACTCCGCTTGTTTTATAGCTGTATTCCATATTATTACCTCTTTTGCAAATTATATTTATCTTAGAAATTGGTGTTGTTCCATCCCCAGTCGGCTACGGGATGATAGGTAACATACACATTTTCGGGCTCTATGGAAAGAAGCTCCGACATAACAGAGCAAACCACCTTTGTTACCTCGGTGTATTTTTCTTTTGTTGCATTGCCGATGAGGCTAAGCGATACATATGCTCCCTTTTCAAGCTTTTTACCCGCCATCCACAGATCATATCCGTCATCTATGCCCACCATGAGATAGGTCTCGCTCTTGCCAAGTGGTGCCATGGTTTTGGCAAGCTCCGCTTTTAACTGTTCTTTTATGGGTGCATCTAAATTTAAAGTTATTTTTGCATCGATAAAAGGCATGGTATTTATCTCCTTTGAAATGAGTTTTTACAGTTTCAATATACCATAAAAACAAGCATGTTGTCAATCGGTGGATTCGACGCCTCAAAGTCGCTTCGCTCCTTTTTCGGCACTTCCTCGCTTTGCTCGGTCGCCCATGCGTGCATGTTTATCTATGTCATTTTTAAAATTCTGCTTTTCATCTACTCTTTTTTTCGATGTATTGCAGGCACCATGTGTTCTCTACTCCGTAGCCGAAAGAGAGTAATCCGGACCTGATTTTCAAAGGCAAAAAACGTCTCTTCGAAATTTCCACGACTTGAAACGGATGGAATTTCGAGTAGCTTTTGGTGCGGAAGATGAAGCAAGGCTGGCGCCTTGCGAAGATGACAAGCCTAAAGATACCGAAATTGCGCCGATTCAAGCAGGTTCGGGTTATTCTCTTTCGGCGGTAGAACACAACAAAAAAACAACCCTCGCTTTGCGAAGGTTGTTTCCGTGGATTCGACGCCTCAAAGTCGCTTCGCTCCTTTTTCGGCACTTCCTCGCTTTGCTCGGTCGCCCATGCGTGCCTGTTTATCTATGCCATTTTTAAAATTCTGCTTTTCATCTTCTCTTTTTTCAATGTATTGCAGGCACCATGTGTTCTCTACTCCGTAGAGAACACAACAAAAAAACAACCCTCGCTTTTGCGAAGGTTGTTTTTTTGTTATGACCCCTACGGGATTCGAACCCATGTTATCGCCGTGAAAGGGCGGTGTCTTAACCACTTGACCAAGGGGCCTTATATCGGTCAACGAATGATATTATAGCATAGCCTTTTTTATTTGTCAACACTTTTTATTAAAAAAATTGCAAAAATTTGGCGTAAATATCATTTAATGTTGTGTTGCAATTGAAACAATGTTATTGTATAATATTAATTGAAAAAAGTTTGGAGATGTATTATTTTTGAAAATCATTGTAATAAGCGATACCCATGGCAACATTAACCACGCCATAGAAGCCATAGAAAAAGAAAAACCCGACTACTGCATTCACCTTGGTGATATGAAAGCCGATTGTGAAGATCTCGAGGCGATTTTTCCCAGACAAAAATTCATCTTTGTTAAAGGAAACAACGATTTCTGGCTGAGAGATTCATCCTATCCCGACGAGCGTTTTTTTAGTCTGGAGGGCAAAAATTTCTTTGTGTGTCACGGACACAAATACAATGTCAAATACTCTCTTGCCCCCCTCAAAAGCAAAGGCAGAGAAAAAGGTGCCGACATAATTCTATATGGTCACACTCACTCCAAACACATGGAAAATGACGGTGGCGTTCTCGTTATGAACCCGGGTGCAAGCATGAGCCATGGTGTTATTATTATCAAAAACGGTGAAATCAATTCATCACTTTATTGAGGAAAAAATATGACTTTAAGCGAAGATAAGATAAAAGAAGCTTTAAAAACCAAAACAATAGGAAAAGATTTGCATTTTTTTGACTCTGTAACCTCCACCTTCGATGTTTGTGAAAACACAGCTGTGACAAACGGTTCTGTCATATGTGCAAAAGAGCAGACAAATGGCAGAGGAAGGCTTGGCAGAGACTGGGTTTCTCCTCAGGGCGGCATATATTTTTCGGTTATACTTGAGCCCGATGACAAATTTGACAGTCTTCAGATATATACAAGCCTTTGCGCAGTTGCAGTGCAGAGAGCAATCGAAAAACACGTGCCCTGCTTCATCAAATGGCCGAATGACATTGTGTCGCAGCATGGCAAAAAACTTTGCGGCATTCTTACCAGGTCAAAATTTGAAGGTGGTATTGCAGCTTTCATCAATGTGGGCATAGGAATCAACGCAAACACCTCCGTTTCATCGGAAAATCTCCCCTATGCATCGTCTGTTAAAGATGAAAAAGGGTGCGGGATAAACGAAAACACCCTGCTTTGCGATGTGCTTTATGAAATTGAAAAAGCCATTCAGACAGAAAATGCAAAGAGCATTGTTGATGCATTTTCAAAAAAATGTATTACCCTCGGCAGCATGGTCAGGGTTTTGGCACCCGACTCCGATGGCATAATCGGCAAATGCATATCGATAGACTCCGACGGATGTGCCATAATAGAAAAGGACGACAAAAGCACTATCAGAGTTAACTCCGGCGAGGTGTCGGTGAGAGGAATATACGGTGAAAACTATGTATAAATACCAGGCAAAATCAGGCATAAATCCCCTGCTTTCCACAGTTTTGTGGTTTGTGTCGATGTATATTTTTTATATTGTGTGGGGCATTTGTGAAATTTTATTTGAGTTCAGATTCACTGTCGGAAAGGTCATCATATGCCTCCTTATGACAATTTATTACGGTTGGTTTCTGATTCACAAAATCCTTACCGAATACGAACTTGAAATAACAAAAGACAGCTTTACAGTTAAAAGCATTCTTTCTAAAAGAAGCAAAGTTTTGGTGTGTGAAAAGCTTTGCGATGTTCAAAGTATAACCAAAAACAAAAAAGAACTCACCTCAAAAGTCAGATTAAAGCTCAAAAGACCTTTGCAGAAAGGCACAATTGCATATGTTACATTAAAAGATGACAAAAAGACAAAATGTATGGAAATCAAGGCAAGCAAACGTTTTTTTGACGAGATGAAGAAAGGAATCATAAAAACATGAGACCACCGATATATCGCGGCCTGACAGATTATATTTTCAAACATAGAATCCGTTTTACAACACCTGCCCACAAGGGCATAATAAAAATGAAACCCGAAAGCCTCACGAGGCTGGATGTGAGTGCCCGTGCCGGCACTGACGATCTCAACAATCCCAGAGGCTTTGTGCTCGATGGTGAAAATCAGATTGCAGGAATTTTCGGCTCACACAAAAGTTTTTATCTCACAAACGGTCCCGACAGTGGGGTATATGCCACACTCAGCAGCATATGCAAAGCAGGCGACAAGGTTATTGTTGATCCCGAATGTGACAAGGCAGTTATAAATGCAATCACCATTCTGGCTCTTATTCCCATTTTTATGAAAAGGAAGCAAAGCTCAAAATATGGCATTCTCGGCGGCATCGACACCGAAGAACTCGACTATCTTGTCGAAAGATACCGTGATGCAAAACTGATGATTATAGCTTCGCCTACATATCATGGTGTGTGCGCGAACATAAAAAAAGCAGTGGAAATAGCCCACACAAATAAAATGCTTCTCATGGTCGACGAGTCGCTTGGAGCACATTTCAACTTTGGCAAAGACTTTCCCGAAACAGCTGTTGAATGCGGAGCAGACATTGTAGTGCAGAGCCTTTCCAAAACCCTTGGCGGCTTTAACGGTTCAGGTCTTTTGCACATATCTGAAAAAAGCATGCCCGAAAAGATTGTAAGGCAGCAGCTTGCCATATATCAGGGTGGTTCAAACTCATTTGCACATGTGTGCAGCACAGAAAATGCAATTTTATATGCATTTAAAAACAGTAAAAAATATTTGCCTCTTCTGAGAGAAACAGAGAGAGGCAGGCACATTATAAATCACACAACCGAGATTTTGTGGTTTGGCACAGAATATAACAACGAGGCAGGTATTGACGAAACAGATCCTCTCAAAATTGTGCTGAACTTTTCTAAGCTGGATATAAGCGCTAAAGATGCTGCCAAAATTTTAGAAACCAAATATGGCATCGAGCCGGACAGTGTCGACAGAGACAACATCATATTTGCAGTTTCCCTCTACAACACACCGTCTGAGGTGAGAAAGCTCGTAGATGCATGCGCAGCAATCGGCAAAACTGCAAATTCTAAAATTTCACTTAGCGAAGATGTTTTGAAAATCAACAAAAGAAAAACCGTGAAAGTGCTCCCCTACAAAGCCTTTAGCTGTGAGGGTGAAAGCGTGCACTATATGGATGCCGAGGGCAGACTTTTGAGAAAATCTCTGTTTGTGCTTCCCCGTGGTGCTGCAATTGCAGTGTCAGGCGAGAAACTCACCAAAAACCATATCGACATAATAGGTGAATACATAAAAAACGGTGCCGACATCGACGGGATTGACGATTTGCACCACATAGAAGTGCTCAGCCTCAGCGATTCGTTTGGAATATGATGACAAAAAAATGCTGCAAAAAACATTTGTTTTTTGCAGCTTTTTTTATTGAGTTGTTTCAAAGAGACTATTTTTTGCATGACCGTGAAATATGCTACACAAGGTGAATATTGCAAACAAATTATTTTGACAAAAGTTTTTCCAGACGGTTGATGCCTTCGCATATGTTTTCCATGCTTGTGGCATATGACCATCTCACATAATTCGGAGCATCAAAGCCCACGCCCGATACAACTGCAACAAGCTCTTCGGAAAGGAAAATTTCGGAAAAATCGTCGGCAGAGTTGATGACCTTACCGCAGATGGTTTTGCCTATGAGCTTTTCGATGTTCATCATAACATAGAAAGCACCGTCGGGAGCTGTGCAAGATACACCCTCAACACCATTGATGCGCTCAACCATATATTTTCTTCTTTCGTCAAACGCTCTGAGCATGACCTCTAAATCTTCCTTGGGGCCATTCAACGCAGCGATTGTTGCTTCCTGAGCTATTGAGTTTGGATTGGATGTGGTGTGACTCTGAACATTACCCATCATCTTTGCAATGCGCTCAGATGATGCAGTGAAGCCTATTCTCCAGCCTGTCATGGCATATGTCTTGGACACACCGTTAATGATGATTGTGAGGTCTTTGATGTCGTCGCCAAACGATGCAATGCTTGTGTGCTTTACATCGCCATAGATGAGGTGCTCATATATCTCGTCGGAAATCACATAGATGCCATGTTTTACTGCGATGTCGGCTATTGCTTTGAGTTCATCTTTTGTATATACCATACCTGTGGGGTTACAGGGGGAGTTTATAACAACAGCTTTTGTTTTAGCTGTGATGGCTGCCTCAAGCTGAGAGGGAGACATTTTGAATTTGTCCTCTTCGGTGGTGCTCACGATAACGGGCACACCGTCGTTGTATTTTACCATTTCGGGATAGCTCACCCAGAAAGGTGCAGGAATGATAACCTCGTCGCCGGGGTTGAGGATTGCACCGAAGGCATTGATGAGCGAATGCTTTGCGCCATTGCTTACCACAATGTTTTTAGGCTCGTAGGAAAGTCCATTGTCACGCATGAACTTGTCGCATATTGCCTTTTTGAGAGCAATTGTGCCTGATGCAGGAGTGTATTTTGTTTTACCTGACATTATGGCATCGATTGCCGCTTTTTTTATGTGCTCGGGTGTGTCGAAATCGGGCTCGCCTGCACCGAAGCCTACAACATTTAACCCGTCAGCTTTCATCTGTTTGAATTTCGAATCGATTGCAAGTGTTGGTGATGGTGCAATGGACTCAAATTTTTTTGAAATTTGCATGTCTTTTCTCCCTTTTTGAAATCTGCTTTTTAAAATAATTCATAAATCTTTATTATTTTATCATACAAAAGCAATTTTTGCAAGAATTTATTGTTCGAATTTCAATCTTTCGTAAATTTTTATGTAAATCATTGAAAGTTATTATACTTATTATGCTTTATTTGTAATTAAATGACAAAGATAATCAAAAAAGGCAGGGGAAATAACCCTGCCTTTGTATCTTATGATTTTGATCAGTTACACTCTGCAACAAGAGGACCTTCAAGCTCAGCTACATAGAAGAGCTTGCCGGGAAGTGTGGGAATGAAGCTGGATGTGATCCACATGTCGGGACCGTAGCGAAGAGTCATCCAGAAGCTCATGCCCTGCCACTGCATGCCACGGTTGAAAGCACCGTCGGCACCACCAATGATGAAATCTGCCTGGAGGAAGAGACCGGGTCCGATTGTATTGGCTCTGCATGGAACGAGAGTTGTTCTCGATTTGAAGCTTGTGATGGCATTCTGTTCGATTGTGAGGGGGTGAAGCTTGGCACCGATGCGGTGTGTCTGCTTTTTCCAGCCTTCAACACTGTCGAACTCTGCTGCAAACTGAGGCTCCCAGAATGCAATGTGACACATTCTGCCTATACCGAAGATAAGTCCGAGCTGTGCGCCTTCAGCTTTGAGCTTGGCGATTTTTTCGGCATATGTGGGGAGGTTTTCCTTTGTAGCAAAGTTTCTCTGACTTTCAGGGATGGTGAGCTCGCCAAGAGGATTGAAAAGAGCCTGCTTCATAGCATTCTGGAACGCTGCAGGATCGTCGGCATCGAGAGTGTTACCATCGGCATCGGACCATTCATCCATATTAAATGTATACACATGATCGCATTTGATATTCCATGCTTTTAGGAAATATACTGCCCATTTATACATGCCCATGGGGCCAACGGGTAAAATAAGAGCGAGTTTTTCGCCTCTGTCCTTTGCAGCCTTTATCTGCATAGCGATTTCGTGGCCCATGTAGGTGTCGAATTCATAAAGATTTTCGCATCTTACAGGCATAAAATCTTTGTGCCAGAAAGCCTGTCTTTCTTCAACCTTATTTGAAGGATCGCAGCACTTGTCAATTTTGGCCATATCCCATCCTGCAGGATAAAAACCGTCAAGCAATGAACCTTTAACTGTGTCGATAAAATTCATATTTATCTCTCCTTTGTTTAATTATATATTTTTAAAAACAAATTATGGCAGCAATCTTTTGGTCTGAACCTTTGGATATACCAGACATTCTCTGAACGCTTCGGCATATGCACAGTTAGACTGAAAACCTCTGTATTTTGCACAGGTCTTTACAAAATCGGCAAAATCGATATGGTCGTGGTCTCTCATCCATTTGAGCTGACTTTCGTGGCACTCGAGCATTTCAAGCTTAAGGTCAATTTCGTCGGAAACATCTACAAAATGTGTGGGCACAAAGCTGAGACCTGCAAGGTTGTCCATGTAGTATACGGGAGTAACCTTAGATGCCTTTTCCACTTTGGTTATGTAGTGAGGAACGCTTGCATTGAACGATGCTCTGAACACGAGCTCTGCCACTGCCACATGGTCGGGCATGTAGTCGGTGGGATCGTGGGTGATGATGAGATCGGGATCGGCCTCTCTTATGATATCAACTATGATATCGTGCTGCTCTTTGCTGCTTCCGTCTACAAGGCAGTCGCCTATGTCGGCAGTTACAACCTTTATGCCTGCCAGAGAGCCTGCTTTTTTTGCCTCGGCAATTCTAATTTCGCGAAGCTCGGGGGGATTTATGAGCACATGGCCGAGATTTCCGTTGGCAACATGGCACACGGTTACATTGTCGCCGCGCTTCACACATTTTGCCAATGTGCCTGCGCAGTTGATTTCTATATCGTCGGGATGACACCCGATAGCTAATACATTCATTTTTTATTCTCCTTTCGTCTTGACTTCCGTACAATTATATGGTAACATTACATCACGAAGTTTTCAATACATAAATATACTTTGTTTTTATATTTTTGTGTGCAGGTGGTGTTTTATGAACAATAAATATCTTAAACAGAAAATCGATTCGGCAATTAATGTTTCGGGCATTGTAACCATTCACTACTTTGAATTTGACACCACGTTTTCTTCCCGTGGCGAAAAACACGATTTCTGGGAAATGGTGTACATCGACAAGGGCGAAGCTGTAATCGAAGCCAAAAACGAAGAATTCATTTTAAGGCAGGGCGAAGCTGTGTTCCACAGGCCCAATGAATATCACAAGTTTGTGGCAAACGGTAAGGTTGCGCCAAATGTGTTTATCATTACCTTTGTGTGTCATTCAAAGGCGATGGATTTTTTCAAAGGCAAACACATGAACATACCCACACCTCTGCGCGCCCACATTGCAAACATCCTTGCCGAAGCCAATGCTTCATATCATCTGGTTAAAAACGATCCGTACATAACAGAGCTGAGAGAAAAATCAAATGCACCTCTCGGAGGCAAGCAGCTCATAAAGCTCAACATGGAAATGCTCCTTGTTGCACTGCTCCGTCAGGGAATAAATGCAAAAAACACCACAGCCAGAGACGAGATACACGACAGCATTGCCCAGGAGATTGCAGAGCTTTTGCACTCCAGCATATACGGTCACATAACAGTGGATGCAATATGCAAAAAGCTTTCATTTTCGCGCTCATATATTTCGGCAAGATTTAAAAAAAGCTGCAACATGACCATCAATGAATATCTAAACAAGGTGAAAATAGAAGAAGCCAAAACTCTCATAAGAGAAGAAAAGCACAGCATTTCCGAAATCTCATCCATGCTATGCTATGACAATCCTCATTATTTTTCCAAGGTATTTAAAAGAGTAACCAACATGTCGCCGAGAGAATACAAGATGTCTGTCAAGATATAGCATATTCTATAAGAGGTATTATTTCATCTCTATTTCCAAAGTCACCGTTCGCATCGCAAAGCTTAACGAGGAGCTTTTCCATCTCGGTGGGATTGGGCTTTGATGACATTATTTTTTTGAGAGTTTTAAGAGCTGCCCTGTGAACAGGAGTGAGCTCGGAGAGTATCATCTTGCCACTAAAATTAAACACCTTTATTTTATCTGTCATATGCGGCTTAAAATTTTTCTCAATCACAATAGTGTCATAATATTCTCTTAAGTCTACGGGTGTGATGCCGGTAGTGAAGACAATGAGCTTTTTACTGCTGAGACGATCAAAATTTTTGGTTATAAGACTCACGCCTGCAATGATTTCGGCATAGAGTCCGCCGCCAAGTATTATAGTGTCATAGACCTCAAGGTCTTTGGCACTTATTTTTTTTGCTTCCGTCATTTCGCAGCCAAGAGCCTCG
Organism: Clostridia bacterium; assembly: GCA_045586905.1. GTDB lineage: Bacteria > Bacillota > Clostridia > UMGS1810 > UMGS1810 > RGIG1828. The sequence continues at coordinate 2,036 of JAZNBF010000087.1, read as the reverse complement.
CTTATCCACTCGGCATACTGCTTTGAAGAACCATATTTCGATTTGTAGATAACAATTGTGCTCATACAAAAACTCCTTTTTGTAAAATTATATGCCTTTTGTATGAAGCTATATTACAGCCATACTATAAACACCAGATACATAAGAGGTATTGTTATTACCGACAGAGTGTGGGAAATTGACGCCATGGAAGCGCCCGTCTGTGTTTCGCCGCCATATGCCGCAGGATATACGATAGTGTTGAGGCCAAGAGGTGTTGCAAAAAATATGAGTGCTAAGGTCATAATCTCTTCCGATATGCCGAGAGCCTTAAGTAAGAGCATGAAAAATCCCGGAATAACTACGAGTCTTAAAGCTGTGGCAGCATATACCTTTTTGTTGGAAAGCATTTTTTTCATGTTGTAGCCGCCAATGACAAAGCCTGCCAAAACCATTGCAACAGGGCCCTGACAACCACCTGCATTTGACAAAAATGTTATCAGAAATCCGGGCAGATGAGGCTTTACATTTAAAAGACCTAAAATTATGCCGGCAAAAAGAGAAATGACGGGAGGGTTGACAAGACCTTTTTTAAGATTTGCCCAAAGACCTGCATTCTGCTCCTTGGGGATGAGATTGTAAAGTCCCCAGCTTGCGCAGAGAGTTGCGGGGATAAAGGTAAGCATCTGATATTTGAAAAGGAACTCACTGCCCCACACGCCGAGGATTACCGCATAGCCCACAAAGCCATAGTTGCCAAAGGTGAGCGCATATTTGTAGATGCATCTCTGATAGGCACTTTCTTTTGTGTCGGTTTTTCTGACAAACGCGCGTGACAGAATTTCAGCAAGCAAAATAGCACACACAATCATTACGGTGCCATACAAGATAAGCTTGCTGTTTTCTTTGAAGGTTTTGACTGTGCAATTTGCTATCATGTTTGAAAGGTTGATGGCAGGTGTGAAAAGATATGTCTCAAGCCTCGACATTGTCACGTCGGAGCTTTCGGGCAATATTTTCTTTCGGCTGAGTATGTAACCCATCGCGATGAACACAAAAAGCGTCATCATTTGCTGAAGTGTGGTTAAAAAGATAGCCATAGTGCTTCTCCTAGTTGGTTTGTATTTTATATGTGAAATAATTTCTCTATATGTCTTTTTTCACAGTCTTATAATCAGTGCAAAATGAAAGATTGCCATCAAAGGCAAACCATATCTGAAAAGAGGCTTCTTTGTTTTGTGGCGGCAAAGCTTCATTGCAAGCATTCCTCCCAGAGCACCCCCGAAAAGAGAAAGAGTGATAAGGGTTTTCTCGCTTATGCGCCACCTTTCCGACATTGCCCTTATTTTGTCGGCTGCAAAGGTGCAAAAGGTGATAAGGTTTATTGAAAGTATGTATATAAGAAACACCGACGGTGTTTCCGAGATAAGCTTTATGATTTCATCCATAGTAGTTTACACCTAAAAACTTAAGTTTTTTAAATATTCTTCAAAGGCAATGCCCTTATCGGTTATTTCCTTTGCGATAGAAGGCGAATCGATATAGCGGAAATGCCACGGCTCATATCCTATCTTTGTGATGTGCTCTTTGCCTTGGGGATATCTTAAAATAAAGCCATTTGATGAAAGTCTTGACTGAACTTTTTTGAAAATGGCATCTGCTTTAAATCTTGCTTTATTATCTCTTGTCCACTCCCCGTCTGCCTTTACGGAAATGTCTATGGCAAGACCTGTGTGATGCTCGGAATGGGCGGGAAGAGCAACATATTTTTTGACATATTCTTCGCCAAATTCTTTCAGGTATCTCTCATAAATTTCTTCTTGTGCGTCTATATCTCTGTATACAGATGAGAGTTCGATTTCTATGCCGTCATTTCTGTAAACTTCTTCTTTAAGGCGCAAAAAAGCATCGAGAGTTTTCTTTTCGATTATCAATTCTTTATCAAACTCATTTACATAGTTAACGAGTTCTACGGTATCTTCAAAATTTTCGGGAAGACGGTTGTCTTCGTTTACTAAAACAAGGTAGTTGGGAGTCATAATAATGGTCCTTTTGGT
>JAZNBF010000086.1:0-5115 GCA_045586905.1 Clostridia bacterium | reverse complement strand
GCAGCAACAGAGGCAGAGCCTGTTAAAGAACTCGACCTCACTACTGTTATGACAGCAGAAACCTACACCACAGTCGATAAGTTAACAACTCTTCCTTATCGTATGTATGTTCCCGAAAGCTATGACGAAACAAAAGACTATGCTCTTTTGGTATTCCTCCATGGTGCAGGCAACAGAGGCGACAACAATACCAGTCAGATTAAGCAGCACAACACCCTTCTTAAAAGAATTATTGAAGGTGAATTCATTTCCACCAGCTATGGTGAGTTCGATACTAAAGATGAATTCATCATCATCGCTCCCCAGTGTCCTAAAGAAGAGTGGTGGGTTGAAACTGACCATTTCAAAACCCCTGATCCGTCATACAATCTCGATGCAACCCCGGCAAACAAAAATATGCTTGCTGTTATGGAACTTATAGACCATGTTATCGAAACAAAAAGTATAGACCTTTCCAGAATATATGCTACTGGTCTTTCAATGGGCGGTTTCGGTGTTTGGGATCTTCTCATGAGAAATCCCAAAATGTTTGCTGCAGCAATTCCTATGGCAGGTGCAGCAGACCCAACAAAGGCAAACCTTATCAATGATATCCCAATCTGGACCTTCCATCAGGCACTTGATCCCACAGTAAGTGCTCAGGGTACATATACTATGGTTGAGGCTCTTGTAGCAGAGGGTGCCAACATTAAGCTCACCAACTATTTTGAACCTCAGCACAATGCATGGGCACAAGGTTATGCTGAACCTAATATGCTTCAGTGGCTCTGGTCACATAAAAAAACTCCCGATGTTAAAATTGCTTGTATCGGTGATAGTATCACCAATAGCCATGCAGCCAACAGAAAGTATTATCCTGAATACTTAAACGACATGTTCCCCTCAAATGTTGAGGTAAGAAACTATGGCGTTTCTGCCACATCAGCTCTTTTCTCGGCAAAATATCCTTATGTTGAAACTGCACAATATAAAGATGCATTGGAATATGCTCCCGATGTACTCTTTATGATGCTCGGAACAAATGACATCAAAGAAGAAAACTGGTCTACCGGATCTGTAAACTTCATTTCTGACTACACCAAAATCATTGATAGCTTCAAAGCTGTAAATCCTGATGTTAAGGTTTATATAGGCCTTTCTCCACGCATTTTCAAAGAAAATGTTATCGGTAAGAGAGACCCCAAAATCCTTGAAAACGAAGCTGTTCCAATGCTCCGTGACCTTGCGGCTAAACTTGGCGTAAAAACAGTTAATCTTATGGATTTCTCCAAAGATAAAGGCGATATGTTCCCGGATTTCCTCCATCCAAACGCCGAATGTGCAAAGCTTTTTGCAGAAGAAATCTACAAAGTAATCGCTCCCGACATCACAGCTACCGAACCCGTATTGGAATCTCCCATAAAGAACGCAAGTGACTGGGCAAAGAAAGAACTTTCTCTCCTCTATGCTTCAGGTCTTGGCACAGGTACATTTGATCTTAACTACACCGAAGCCATCACCCGTGAAGACTTCTGCAAGGCAATAGTTTCTGCTATTCCAAAATCAGTTGAAGCAGTAAGAGAAGCAAGAGCATTTTCCGACACATCCGACAAAGCTATCACAAGAGCCTATGCTCTCGGCGTTGTAAACGGTATGTCCGACACAGAGTTTGCACCATCTGCAAAAATCACACGTGAGCAGGCAGCAGCAATGCTCCAGAGAGCTTATCATCTTCTTGCTCCCGGTGCAGTTGCTACCGAAGAAGTAATCTTTGCTGATGCAGCTTCCATTTCCGAATGGGCAAAAGAAAGCACATCTTTCATCAGTGGCATCGGCATCATGAAAGGTGACGACCTTGGCAACATGAATCCTCTCAATAACATCACCTATCAGGAAGCTCTCCTCACAGTTTACAGAACATACATGTCTGCAAATTGCTACGGTAAACAGGCATAAATTTATAACTCCCTTGTAATATTTTTGCAAGGGAGTTTTTTAATTTATTTGTAAAAATGTATTGTAAATCTGTCAATAATGTGTTATAATCAATCTAGTGTCAAAAAAACAAAAAGAAAGGAAAACAAGAAAATGAAAAAGATTTGCACAAAAGTTTTAAGTCTCGTTCTCTGTGCACTCATGCTTGCTCCTCTCTGCATTGTAAATGCAGCAGATGTTGACCTTGCATCAGTTATGACAGAGGAAACCTACACCACAGTTGATAAGTCAATCACAATGCCTTATCGTATGTATGTTCCTGCAAACTATGATGCAGAGAAGAACTATTCTCTTCTCGTTTACCTCCACGGTGAGGATGCAAATGGCAACGACAATGCATCTCAGATTAAAGGTAATGCACTTATCGAAAGAATCATTGCAGGTGAATTTATTTCAACCAACGATGGAGAATTCAGCACCGAAGAACAATTCATCGTCATCGCTCCTCAGTGCCCTGCCGATGCAAAATGGGTGAATGCTGCGATTGCCGAAGACGGTTCCTTCAAATTCGACGAAACAGCTGTAAGTCCCTATATGGCAGCTGTTATCGAACTCATCGACCACACAATGGAAAAGAAAAGTTTAGATCTTTCCAGACTCTATGTGGCAGGTAATGGCATGGGTGGCTACGGTGTATGGGATATCATGTTCAGAAATCCCAAAATGTTTGCTGCAGCTATCGCTATCGATGCAGGCACCGATATCTCCAAAAAAGACGCAATAAGCCATATTCCTGTTTGGGCATTCAATCAGAATCTTTCCAAAACAGTTAATCCTGCAAGCACAAGCCAGATGGTAGAAGCTTTAGTAAATGATGGCGCTGATATCTCCTTCACACAATATTTTGACACCGAAGGCGATTCATTCGAAAAAGCACTTGCAGAAGACGGTCTTCTCAGATGGCTTGCTTCCAAATCCACAAAACCCGACATCAAAATCGCTTGTATCGGTCACAGTAATGTAAACAGCCATGCTGCTAACAGAAAATACTATCCCGAATACTTAAACGATAAGTTCCCCGCAAATGTTGAAGTAAGAAACTATGGTCTCTCAGGCTCAACAGCTCTTTACTCAACAAACAGCCCTTATGCCGAATCCTCACAGTACAAAGATGCTCTTGCATACAACCCCGATGTTCTTGTTATGAGCTTTGGTGGTAACGATATTAAGGATGATAACTGGACCACAGGTAAAAACTACTTTATTTCCGACTACACCAAAATCATGGACAGCTTCAAAGCTATAAATCCTGATGTTAAGGTATACATGACCATCGACAGCCGTATTTTCAAAGTGAATGTTTTAGGAAAGAGAAACCCTGAAATTCTTGAAAAAGAAGCTATTCCTATGCTTTATGATCTTGCAAAGAAACTCGGCCTGAAAACAATCAACTTCTTCGATCTTACCAAAGATATGCCCGAGCTTTTCCCTGACTTCATCCACATCAATGCAGAAGGCGCTCAGATGTTTGCAGATGAAGCATACAAAGTAATTGCTCCCGATCTCACAATTCCCGAAGCTAAAAAGGAATCACCTGTAAAGAATGCAAGCGACTGGGCAAAGAAAGAGCTTTCTTTCCTCTATGCTGCAGGTCTCGGCACAGGCACATATGACCTCAACTACACCGAAGCTATCACACGTGAAGATTTCTGTAAAGCTATCGTATCTGCTATTCCCAAGAGCGTAAAAGCAGTAAGAGAAGAAAAAGCATTTACCGATACAAAGACAAAGGCTGTTACAAGAGCCTATGCACTCGGCGTTGTAAACGGTATGTCCGACACAGAATTTGCACCATCTGCCAAAATCACACGTGAGCAGGCAGCAGCAATGCTCCAGAGAGCATATCACCTCATCGCTCCCGGTGCCACAGCAGACAATGCAGTAAACTTTGCAGATGCAGCTTCCATTTCCGAATGGGCAAAAGAAAGCACATCATTCATCAGTGGTATCGGCATCATGAAAGGTGACGACCAGGGCAACATGAACCCCCTCAACAACATCACCTATCAGGAAGCTCTTCTCACAGTATACAGAACATATATGTCTGCCAATACATACGGCAAATAATATTAACTGAAAAACTCCATTGTAATGATTTACAATGGAGTTTTTTTCTAAAAAATCCCAAAAGATAAATTACATAAAAACTCCTTTTTTGCTAACAATAGTTATAGTACCTAATAGCAAAAAGGAGTTTTTAATTTATATGAAAGCCACAGGAATAGTAAGACGTATCGATCCTTGTGTTATAATAGGACAAAAGCCGACAAACCACATAACCACAGGGGTTTTTAATGATTTTTGTCCGAAAATTTCTTCTAAAAACCTTGAATTTTGTCGACTTAATTAGACAGAAAGCGAGGTAAATTGACATATCATACATACACCGCACAATCTGAAATATTTATATGTAATAGACGGGATGCTTTGCATCTCGTTTATTATTATGTGCAGTTTGTTTGAACTTTATACATATAATTTTTCACATCATCATATTGACCTTTCTCGTTAAATATGATATAATTGACGAGAAAGAAAAGGAGGTTACGAGATGCGTCGCTTTGACTATACGGAGCTTATTAATAAGAAATGGGATAATGAAGTTATTAATTACCTGTCTCTTATTCACGAATATAAAGGTAAGCAAACTTCATATATTCAGCAGAAGCCATTAGAACTTAATAAATTAGTTGAAATAGCAAAAGTTCAAAGTACAGAAGCTTCTAACTCAATAGAGGGTATTAGAACTACTGAAACTCGTTTGCGTCAGTTGATGAATGAAAAAACTGCACCTCGCAACCGTGATGAAAAAGAAATTGCCGGATATCGAGATGCACTTAATGTAGTTCATGAGAATTTTGAATATATTCCGCTTACACCAAATTATATTTTGCAGCTTCATAAAATTCTTTTGAGTCATACAGATTCAGGATTTGGTGGTTCGTTTAAGAATGTTCAAAATTATATCAGTGCAACAGATGAAACAGGTAAACGCTTTAACTTGTTTACACCATTAGCCCCCTATGAAACACCCGATGCCATTAAAGAAATATGTGACGAGTTCAATCGTACAATCGGAGAAGGCAAAATCGACCCACTTCTGATAGTGCCGGTCTTTATTCACGATTTTCTGTGTATACA
>JAZNBF010000085.1:0-3570 GCA_045586905.1 Clostridia bacterium | reverse complement strand
ATTATACATAAAAATTCTGTCTGCCTTTTCGCCTTTAAATTTTTCATCCACGTAAATTTTCAAAGTCTCGTTTGCCTCGTGGCTTTCCTTCGGTGGCTCTACTCCCATTGCATAGCAAAGTGATGCACATAAAGTGTCGAGCGATGTACGGTTTTTTTCCATTGGCTCAGTCTCCTTTTAAAAATTTTTATTTGTCGGACCAATAAATTGAGTTATATATTTTATTGAAATTATAAAGTCTATCTGATAACAAAAGCATCACACAAAGGCATCGCGACTGATTGTGCATTTTTGTCCCAGAGCATAATCTTATCATCTTTACCGAGAGTGATTTCTTTGTCGGGTCCCACACCAATCACACCGGTTTTATCAGCGGTCACATTCACCTCTTTTACTGATATGCCATTGAGTTTTTTAATGCCTGTTGATTCGACTTTTTCATAATCTGCAAAAATGACATAATAGCTGCCTGCTTTGGGTATATATACACTTGCTTCAGTTTTGTCTTCAGACAAGCCTTCAATTGAAAACTCTTCCTCCAAAATCCAGTCAGGCTCAAAAATTGCAAGCTGATAGTAGGATTTATTTCCGCCTGTATATACCGCGTAGAAATCTTTGCCTATATATGTACCGGGATAGGTTGTAACGGCATCATCAAAGCCTAAGAGCTTTAACCAGTCAGAGCCGAGATTTTTTGTCATAACATCATGTCTCAAACATACCGCAGTTGCAGCATCAGGTTTTATGTCGGCACCTTCTGTTGCCGAAGAATTATTGTGAAGTCGGTAGTTTGTTGTATCTTTTCCGACATATTTGTGAAGATATGAGCCTTTAGTGATTTTAAGATATGTGTAGGGTTTCAGCTGAGTCTTTACAAAAGTATTTTGCATATCTTCCCATGAATCAATAACAATTGCCGAGTCAAATGTGTAGTTTAGTTTGTTTCCCGATGATATTATTGTGTTATCAATAGTGCTGTTTGAGGCTGAAAAATCAAGATATTTTTTCAGTTTATATGAAGTGGACGACGAAGTGTCTTTTTGTACAACTGCATCAAATCTTATTCTGTCACCCTTGTTATATCCGAAATTCGGGAAAGTGCCATACGGAATGTTTCTCACTGCCACGAGACTGTTGTCGGATATATCTTTGATAATCATTTCTTTATCGTTGGAACTTCCTTCGTGTGAAACTGCTGCTACAATTCCTTCTACGGTTATCTCCGAACCAACTGCAAAAGATGAAACTTCGCGGACATTTCTTATAGTTTTCAAAACCTCAACATTTAAAACCGTGCTGTGATTGCCAACGTTTATTGTCACACTTTCTGCAGGATATGTGAGAGTTTCGGGTTCGACAGTATAGTTTTTGATTTCAACGCTTTCTCCGCTTGTAAGAACTGCTTCCACCACCATGCCTGTGGCATCGAAGGCGTCACCGCTTGAATATGTGAGCTTTTGCGGATTGGTTTTAACTGAAATTGATGTCACATCTTTATCGGGAACGGCATTTTTCATAGATGGTCTCAGCACTGCAAATCTGTCATATCCGAGAAGCGAAATTATGATGTTTTCTCCGGGGGTATAAATGTCACTGCCTATGGTAAGTGCTTTGGCAGTTCCATTCTTTGCAGTTACAAGAGTTTTGTTGCCTGCATAGATGTAAACATCATTTCCGCCCGCCCAGTCGGCCATGATGATATCGCCGATTGACAGATTTTCTTCCTTGGGCAGACGTATTCTGTCATTTTCGGAAGGCAGATCACGCCAGCCGTAGCGGATGCTCAGGCCACCGTAAAGGTTTGGTGCTGTCATTTTTGCAAGTTCTGTGTTTTTATTGATGCTTGTGCCGGGGATGTCGATAACTTCATCAAGCACTGCTTCGGGAGTGGTGTGGTCAAATATATCTATGCCAAGTGTAGTTTTATATATATCCTTTACCATTTCAATGCTGTTTGCAAAAGGCTTTGACTTTTCGGCATAGCTTATGGCAGCATTGCCGACTAAAGCCTTTTGAGACTTACTGTATGCCGACAGACTGTGAGTGATTTTGCCAAGTCTGATGGCCGATACATATGTTTTGTCGCTGATTATGTGAGAGCCGGGAACGGTTTCGGTTACTCTTACGCTGTAACTTACATTGGTTGTTTCTTTTGAAGGTACGGTGCCTTCCCAGTAAATTGTGTTTCCTTCATTTTCCACCCCGTCATCACCCGATACAAACTCGGTGCCCTCGGGGAGAGTATCTTCTATGGTAATTTCTTCAAGAGAATATGAATTGGTGTTTTCAAGGCTTACTGTATAGGTGAGGATATCACCCGTGTTAACTGCTGTATTTTCATAAGCTGAGCAAACCTTTTCCATGGAAAGACCGGCGATTTTCATACGGTCAAGAGCTTTTTTGGTTGGGGTAAGACCTCTTGCAAAAGGTCTTATGATGCCAAAGCTCCATACTGTGTCTGAGTCGGTAGCTTTAAAAAGATATCGGCTGTTGGCAGGATCTTCAAACATCGCAGATGCATTGAGCGTGCCGATGGTGCCTTTTGATGTGATTTCGCTTGCTCTCGAGTCATATGACAGTGAAGGGTCGGAAGAGTTTGCAACATATGAGCCTGCACCGGCACAGTGTATGAAGATTTTGTTGCCAAGATAAATGTAAACATGACCTTTTGTGCTTGTTTTGGGACCGTGACGGTAGGTGAGGACATCACCGATTTTGAGCATTTCATATATTTCATCGGTAACAGCTTTTCTCTGCTCGTCGGTGGTATATGTCTGAGGCTCCCAATAACCCACAACATCAATTGCATCTCTGTTTTCCCTTGCATATGTATCATAGTTTGCAGTGCTTGGAGAGCCTCCGGCAGAAGTGACTTCATACGGCATAACATTTACTCCGAATCCCTCGCGATAGCAGGAATTTACAAAGCTGCTGCAATCGAGAAAAATGGTTTTCTGTTTTGTGGCATCTTCGGGCGATGCATATATGCTTCTTCTTGCGATAAGCTGGTCGTAAAGCACCTGTGCACCCTGACGGTCATAGGCATAGGCAATTTCTGTAAGTATTTCCTCATTAGTATATGCTTCTTCTGCCTTGGCGAAAGGCTCAGGACAGGACATAACCAAAAGCATAACGACAAGAAATGCAGATAATATTTTTTTCATTGTTTCAGTCTCCTTTTATTTTAATTTGAATTTATCCAGCTATAAAGCTTCCATTCGTTATTTTCATATTCAAAAATTGCTACGGTGCAGTTTTTGCAAGTTATTTTTTCCCATGGAACATTTAACCCCAAAACTTCATCCAAAAAGGTCCGCAGCCAGCCGTTGTGTGTAAAAACAGCTATGTTTTCGCAATCTGAAGCTTCGAGTTTTTCTTTAAATTCTGTAACTCTGTTTATAAATTCGGTTTTTGATTCTCCGGCAAACATTTCATAACCGTTTTCGTTAATGTTGGCTTTTTGCTCAGGTGATAAAACAGGAAGAGTTTTATTTGCAAGTGTTCCCACATTTATCTCCCTGAGAAGCGGTGTTGTTTCATAGTGGCACCTTTCAATTGCATTTTCGGCTG
>JAZNBF010000084.1:0-8696 GCA_045586905.1 Clostridia bacterium | reverse complement strand
GATGGTGAGGTGCATATAGAATTTGATAATCGACAAAGAGCAATGGCGAAAGGACAGTCGGTAGTTCTTTATGATGGAGATTATGTTCTGCGTGGTGGAATAATAAAATAAGATTTGCAAAAGCAAAGCTTTTTTATTATTTATCCCTTCTTCACTATTACTTAGTATTTCAAAAAATCCGAACATGGAATTTTAAGTGAATAGTGAAGAGAGAAGAGTTAATAGATAATAAGTAAAAAAAGATGTCCCAAAAGGACATCTTCTTTTATGGACCATCAGGGGCTCGAACCCGGGACACCTGATTAAAGTCAGCATCATCTGAGTTTGATGTTATGTAAATTTGAGCCAAAACACTTGCGGTGCCCGAAAGCAAGGCAAAAAAGCACTGCCTTGCTTTTCGACCGCTGCGCCTTTTCGTGCCTCCCTTCATCTGCCACCGGCAGCGGAAGGCACGAAAACTACCAACTTCGCATTAGCTCATAAAGGAAAGAAAGCCTGACTCTTAATCAGGGAATCTGCGCTGAACTCATAATATGAACGACAGAAAAAAATAACACTCCCAAAAAGGAGTGTTATTTTTTCTATGGACCATCAGGGGCTCGAACCCGGGACACCCTGATTAAGAGTCAGGTGCTCTACCAACTGAGCTAATGGTCCGTATATTGAGTTTTGTAATCAACATTGACTATTATACCCACTTTGTGATAAAATGTCAATAGCTTTTCAAAAAAAAGAAGGTGATTTTTTTGAGTGGTAAGACAGTTGGCATAGTATGTGAATACAATCCTTTTCATTTTGGGCACAAATATCACATCCAAAAGGCAAAAGAGGTCTCCGGTGCAGACAGAGCAGTATGCATAATGAGTGGCAGCTTTGTGCAAAGGGGAGATGTTGCTCTTTTCGACAAATGGCAAAGAGCCAAAATGGCAATAGAAGGTGGCGCCGATCTCGTAATTGAGCTTCCGAGCTATTATGTGCTTCAGTCAGCCGACAATTTTGCCCGTGGTGCCATACACATTTTAGACAAGCTGTCCGTTGTTGATGCTCTATGTTTTGGCGCAGAGAATGACGACATCAACACTTTAAAAAAATGCGCCGATGCACTCAAAACAGATTCCTTCTCCAAGGCTTTAAAATCAAGAATGGACGAAGGCTATTCCTATCCGTCATCGTGCGAATATGCGCTCTCCGAGGTGACAGGACTTAGTGATGCAACACTTTCCATGCCAAATTCCACACTCGGCATTTCATATCTGTCGGCTCTCTCTTCACTTGGCTCACGCATTGTGCCATATGCTGTAAAGAGAGACAATGACTACCATTCCGATAAGTCAGACGATGAGTTTCTGAGTGCAACTGCCCTGAGGCTTATGATAAAAAACGGAGCAGATTACTCGTCATATGCCCCGTCATACGCAGGACTTAATACCCACCATCTCGAAATGGCAGAAAGCTACATTTTAGGCTTTTTCAGAAATGCAAAAAAAGAAGACCTCGAAGATGTCAAAGGCTATGAGGAAGGTCTTTTTTCGCTCATTGTCAAAAGTGCAAAAATGAGCTTCGATGTAAATGAATTTTTTGCCTCATGCGTATCCAAAAGATACACCCTTTCAAGAATTAAAAGATTCTGTGCGTGTGCACTTCTCGGCATAAAAGGAGATCTCACACCCTCATATGCAAGAGTTCTTGCTTTTGGCAAAAAAGGGGCAGAGCTTTTAAAAGAAATCAAGAAAAAATCACCCCTCAAGGTCGTTACAAAAGCTGCCGATTTTAAAGGTAACGAAATGTTTGAAATGGATATAAGAGCAACCGATTTTGCATCGCTTTGCGCATCCGACAAAGACAAACGCCTTTGCTCAAAAGATTTTCTCACATCGCCATATATACAAAAGTAATAAAACCCCTCATCAGATGATATAATTTTCTGAAGGGGGTTTTTTTGTGTGGAATAATGTAAGCTTTATCTCGTGCCCTGATGCATTTTTCGAGTACAAATTCGATGGGGATATGTTCATGATAAATTGTGAGCTCTATTCTGCTCATCTCACGGGCGGCAAGGTGCGCGTGCATGCAGATGGTGCAGTGTGCGAGCTTGGAAGTCTGAAATACGACAGGGGACTTCTTCTTTTAGAAAGGACATACCCCATATCATTTCTCCGCTCAAACGGAATCGAAACAGAGAAAATCACACACTTTTCCATAGAAGCCTCCGACGGTGAAATCATCGCATCATATCCCTTGGGAACTCTGGGCAACACCTTAGATGACGCCCAAAAGCTTTTAGACAAAATGAAAGCTCCTTCCGTGGGCGAAGACTCAAAGATAATTGCACAAGAAATCCGCCAGAAAATAAAAAAACTGAAAAAAGAAACATTGCCTTTTATGCCGGACTTTGTGTGGCATAGGGTAGATGATATACATGAAACGTTTTCGTTATCTGCTATCAGACATATCGTGTCCGATTCTTCGTTTGTGCATTGTTTTAAAGAGTCCGGATTCTGGCTTGTTGGCTACATGCAGGGAGAAGACATTTTTGCAGTGTGCATAAAAGGAGAAGACTCACTGCAAAATCCCATGGAAAATGCCCTTGATTGTTGTGTAGGCTTTGAGGCAGAGGGCAAAACTTATTATGTGGTGGGCATAGGGCTTTTTGATGACGGACAGTATTTTGTGAGGGTGTAAGACAAACCTTGTTGATTTTTGAAATTTTTTGTAGTATAATAGCTCATATACTAGTGAAAAGAAGGTTTTTATATGAGAGTGTTAAACACAAATATCGATCCAAGCAAGCAGTTCAGGCGTTTTTCTTTGCCGGGCTTCCGTTCAGGTTCAATGTTTAAAAAAACAGTTGCTCTTTTCTACTATTTTTCAGTTCTCATTTTTATGTGTTCCATCACAATAACCTACATGGGAGGCAAGCTCACGGGAGTGCGTGATGTTTTGGTTTTAGTTGCAGTTGAGCTTTCCATTCTTTTAACTCTCCTCACCCCCGTTATAGCCATTGGATATTCCAATTACTATGATTGGCATGGCATAAAGCTTTTTCTCATCATTATGGTTCCCATATGTATTTTTTCAACATTAGGTCAGTGGCTCAGCACCATGTTTTCAATAGAGTATATCGAAAGTGTCAATCCATCAGAAAAACATATTGAAGAGGTTTCCGATGTTTCCATAACCTCAGCTTCCGATGATGCGCTTTCAAACAGTGGCGCAAGTGTTGGCGACAGTGAGTAAAGAGAAATTTTATAAGGCATAATAAAATCATTAAAGGAGTGCAAAATTGCACTCCTTTTGTTATCTGTCTATCATCTGTCTAAATAGAATGAGTTATTGTTTATATTTCCTTTTCTGTATTGTGACGGTGATATTGCATACACCTTTTTAAAAAGCTTAGACAGATGAGCACTGTCACAAAGCCCCGTAAGCTCAGAGATGGCCGATATGGAAAGAGTTGTTTCTTCAAGCATTCTTTTTGCCGACTCTATTCGCCTGAGCATTATGTACCTTTGTGGTGTTTCACCCATTTCCCTTTTAAAATATCTGATAAAGTGGTTTGGATGCATGTGCATATAGTCTGCAAGTTCAGAATTTGTCAGAGATTTATCGATATTTTCGTTGATATAGTTCAAAACCTCATACAAATCGTTTCTGTGGGCTTCAACAAGCGACATAGAAATCTCACCTGCACGCTTTATATATTCCGACAAAATCGTAAGTATTATGGCGTTAACTCTTATTCTGTCGTGTAGCTCGTTCGATTTGCAGATGAGGGCAAAATCCTTAAACAGATTTTCAATCTCTGCATCACCGCTTGCATCAATGCAAGGCTCGAGGTGAAGTGAATTTACCCAGTCATTTCCCGGATATAAATCGAAGTGAAACCAATATTTTTCAAAGGGCTCGTCGGTTGAGTTGTGGTAGCTGTACTGCGCACCTGAAGGTATAAAAAACCATTGACCTTTTCTGCCTGTATATTCTTTTCCATCAATAGTGATAGTGCAATGTCCCGACAAAATGTAATAGAAGATGTTTTGGTCAAACACATGAGTGTCTGCCATCCAGCTTTCATTTTGGGGCAGGTAGAAGTGTCCGCCTATTCTGTATGTAGTATTTATACTAAGTGGGAAAAAGCTTTTCATGTTTTCCATAGCCATACTCTCCGAAACAATGGTTTGTTCAGCACAAGTTTTTGTTGTTTATTTAAATTTATTATAATAGATTCCCGTCAAATGTGTCAACAAAAATAATTTGTTTTATTTAAAATTATAAATTTCTATTGCAATTTATTTTGTTTTCTGTTATAATCTTTTTAAATTTAATATTTAAAGACTATGATGAGGAACAGTAAGCATCCTTTTGGCACCAAGAGAGTCGTTGGCCGGTGTAAAACGATTGCCAGAGTTTGCCGAAGCTCGCCTCGGAGTTGCATCACTGAAAGCAGCTTTTGCAAATAGGTGATGACGGTAACCGACCGTCATATCGGTAAGATATAAAACCGTTTTCGGTTCGTATCTGTGAGTGCACATTTTTATGTGAATTAGAGTGGTACCGCGTGAGCTATGCTCCCGTCTCTAAATGAGACGGGAGCTTTTTGTTTACTCCCGAAAAAAAGGAGATGTTATGATGAAAAACACATCCAAATATTTCAGAGGATATTTCAATCCCCCAAAGAGTTGCAATTCGTGGGTCAGTAAAGACTCCATCGACAAAGCACCCATATGGTGCAGTGTCGATCTTCGTGATGGTAATCAGTCGCTTGTTGTGCCCATGTCGCTCGACGAAAAAATAGAGTTTTTCAATCTTTTGGTTAAAATAGGTTTTAAGGAGATAGAGCTCGGTTTTCCTGCAGCCTCGGCCACCGAGTATGAATTTTTGCGTGCTCTCATCGACCGTGACCTCATCCCCGATGATGTCACCATTCAGGTGCTCACTCAGTCGAGGGAACACATCATAAAGAAAACCTTTGAGGCATTAAGGGGCGCCAAAAACTCCATTGTTCATTTCTACAACTCTGTGTCCGTCGCCCAGAGGGAGCAGGTTTTTTCAAAGAGCAAGGACGAAATCAAAAAGCTTGCTGTGCAGGGTGCAAAGCTTGTGAAGAAATATGCCTCTCTCACCGAGGGTAACTTTCGTTTTGAATATAGTCCCGAAAGCTTTACCGGTGCCGAACCCGAATACTCTCTGGAGGTTTGTAATGCAGTTTTAGATGTGTTAAAACCCACATCCGACAACAAAGTCATCATCAATCTCCCCGTAACTGTCGAAATGTCGATGCCTCATGTATATGCTTCTCAGGTTGAATACATCTGTGAGAACATAAATTACAGAGACAACGTCATCATATCTCTCCATCCCCACAATGACCGTGGCTCAGCTGTTGCCGATGCCGAGCTTGGCATCCTTGCAGGTGCCGACAGAATAGAGGGCACTCTTTTTGGCAATGGCGAACGCACAGGCAATGTCGACATTGTAACCCTTGCGCTCAATCTCTACTCTCACGGTGTAGAACCCGGTCTCGACTTTTCCGACCTCCCATTAGCTGTCGAAATTTACGAAAAACTCACTGACATGAAAGTAAATCCCCGTCAGCCATATAGTGGCGCACTTGTGTTTGCCGCTTTTTCAGGCTCCCATCAAGATGCAATTGCAAAAGGTATGCGCTATCGCACCGAATACGATCCCGACAAGTGGTCTGTTCCATATCTTCCCATCGACCCCCACGACATCGGCAGACACTACTCGGGCGATGTTATCCGCATCAACAGCCAGTCGGGCAAAGGCGGCATAGG
Organism: Clostridia bacterium; assembly: GCA_045586905.1. Classification (GTDB taxonomy): domain Bacteria; phylum Bacillota; class Clostridia; order UMGS1810; family UMGS1810; genus RGIG1828. Next base: position 2,904 of record JAZNBF010000084.1, on the reverse strand, counting down.
CTATATTCTGCAAACCAAATATGGCTATGTTCTTCCGTCTGTTATGCGTGAGGCCTTTGGCTATGAAATCAAAGACCTTTCCGACAAAAAACACAAAGAACTCAAACCTGAAGAAGTCTTTAAGATTTTTTCCAAAAACCATCTCGACATCTCGTCGCCTCTTGCCTTTGACAATGTTCACTATGTTCAGAAAGATGGCATACAGGCAACGGTAAATGTAAAATACAAAGGCAAAAAACGCAAATACACTGCCAACGGTAACGGTCGTCTCGACTCGGTTGTAAATGCACTCAGAGATGACTTTTTGGGCGACTATAAGCTCGATGTCTACGAGGAACACTCGCTTGCCACAGGTTCTCAGTCAAAGGCTGCGGCATATATCGGACTTAAAGGTCAAAATGGCGAATTTTTCTGGGGCGTAGGCACCGACGAGGATATTATCAACGCGTCTGTCAAGGCGCTGATTTGTGCTATAAACCGTATTGGCAAATAAAAAAGTTTTGTATCAAGGAGATAATATATGAGATTCATATCCTGGAACGTAAACGGTCTCAGAGCAGTAGCAGGCAAAAATTTCAAAGAAGCTTTCGACGAGCTCAATGCCGACATATTCTGCATTCAGGAAACAAAAATGCAAGAGGGACAGCTTGAGCTTGAACTGAAAGGCTATCATCAGTATTTCAACTATGCCGACAAAAAGGGTTATTCAGGCACGGCAGTTTTCACCAAAAAAGAACCCCTGTCTGTCACATATGGCATGGGCATAGACAAGCACGACCACGAGGGCAGGGTAATAACCTGCGAATATGACACCTTCTATTTTGTGTGCGTGTACACTCCCAACTCACAAGACGAGCTCAAAAGGCTTGACTATCGCATGGAGTGGGAGGATGATTTCAGAGACTATCTGTGCTCACTCAAAGACAAAAAGGGTGTCGTTGTGTGTGGTGACCTAAATGTTGCCGCTGAGGAGATTGACCTCAAAAACCCAAAATCCAACACCAGAAACCCCGGCTTTACAAACGAAGAAAGAGAAAAATTCCGCACCCTCAAAGGCGCAGGATTTATCGACACCTTCCGTTATTTTTACCCCGATCTCACCGACATCTATTCGTGGTGGTCCTACCGTTTCAGCGCACGCAGTCGCAATTCCGGGTGGAGAATTGACTATTTTCTCGCTTCCGACAGTCTCAAAGATAAGCTCGTCGATGCCAGAATTCACACCCATATCCTTGGCTCCGATCATTGCCCTGTTGAGCTTGAAATTGATCTGTAATTTTTTTTCGTGTTCGATTGACACCAAAGCGACAAAGGGGTTATAATACTATATAGCAATCGTAAAGGAGATAAACACTATGAACATAAAAATAGGCATTGCAGGCTACGGTAACCTCGGCAGAGGCGTAGAATGTGCCATCAATCAAAATCCCGACATGTCACTCGTGGGAGTTTTCACAAGGCGTGATCCTGCGAGCGTAAAAACCGTCTTTGACACAACCAAAGTCTACCATATAGATTCCGTCACCGATTTTAAAGACAAAATCGATGTTCTCATCATATGTGGCGGCAGTGCCACCGACCTGCCTGTGCAGACTCCCGAGTTTGCAAAGACATTCAATGTTGTCGATAGCTTCGACACCCATGCACGCATCCCCGAGCATTTTGCAGCTTGCGATGCAGTGGCAAAGCAGTCCGGCAAAATTGCCATGATTTCAGTCGGCTGGGATCCGGGCCTTTTCTCACTCAACCGTCTTTATGCAGCCTCCGTTCTCCCCGATGGTGCCGACTACACCTTCTGGGGCAAGGGCGTAAGTCAGGGCCATTCCGATGCAATCCGCCGCATAGACGGTGTTGTAGATGCCAAGCAGTACACCATCCCTGTCGATGCTGCACTCGATGCTGTAAGAAGTGGCTCAAACCCCGAGCTTTCTACCCGTGAAAAACACATAAGAGAATGCTTTGTTGTGGCTGCCGAAGGCGCTGACAAGACAAAGATAGAAAACGAAATCAAAACCATGCCAAACTACTTTGCCGACTATGACACGATAGTCCACTTTATTTCCCTCGATGAATTAAAGCGCGACCACTCGGGCATCCCCCATGGCGGCTTTGTAATCAGAAGCGGCAAGACCGGCGCAAATGGCGAACATTCCCACATCATTGAATATAGCCTCAAGCTCGATTCCAATCCCGAATTCACAGCATCTGTTTTAGTTGCCTATGCAAGAGCTTGCTACCGTATGAATGCCGAGGGCATTTCAGGCTGCAAGACAGTTTTTGATGTTGCTCCTGTGTATCTTTCACCAAAGTCACCTGAAGAGCTCAGAGCACATAGCTTATAATTAAAAACACAAGTAAAAGTGGTGTAAAAATTCTTTTATACGAATTTTTACACCACTTTTTTAGGGAATAGGAAAAAAAGATGAAGAATGAGCAAACTGAGCCGAGCAAGCGTAGCTTTGCGAGTGTAACCCGAAGGCGTACAAAGGTACGTCGAGAGGCGAAGTTTCCTTATAGCAAAAAGGTAAACAATAAAAGAAAAAGGTCTGTGAAAAGACCTTTTTCAACTTATGTATTAAAATCACAGAAATATAAGCAGTTTTTCTTATGTCAACAAGCTTTATTTCTTACCTTTTTGTGCTCTGCACTTTTTTTACATTCCCTCTTAGTTAGTCATTTTTTCCTGCTTAACTTTTTTGTCAATAACATGTCGTGATGCAAGCTCCTTGTGCACATCTTCAAGCGATATTCCCATCTCGGTCATCATAACCATCACATGATACGCAAGGTCTGCCACCTCATATATGGTTTCCTTTTTGTCGTCTGCTTTTGCAGCGATAATAACCTCTGTGCTTTCCTCGCCAACTTTTTTGAGAATTTTATCAATGCCCTTTTCAAAAAGAT
>JAZNBF010000083.1:0-47725 GCA_045586905.1 Clostridia bacterium | reverse complement strand
ATGTTCACACACCTCTCATAAACCAGATGCTCGTCGAAAAATACATAAAGGGCAACGATTTTGATGCCCACATCAAAAAAGGCTGTGACCTTTACGGACACAAATGTGCCCTCATGCTCGAATGCATGGACAAATACTTCCCCGAAAAAGTCACCTATACCCGTCCCGACGGTGGCATCTTCCTCTGGTGCACAGTGCCCGAGGGCATCGACACTCAGGACATTTTCAAAGATTGTCTCGAAGCTGATGTGGCTTTTGTTCCGGGCAGCACATGCATGGTAGACATCGAAGCTCCAAGCAACTGCTTCCGTCTCAACTATTCCACCATGCCCGACGACAAAATCGAACAAGGCATCAAAGCTATTGGTGAAGTTTTGAAAAAATATGTTAAATAATCACAGGAGTTATGACAATGAACGATAAGCAAACAATTTTTTCGGGTATTCAGCCCACAGGCTGCATCACCCTCGGCAACTATCTCGGCGCACTCAAGAGCTGGGTGACCTTGCAAAATGACTACAACTGCATCTTTTCTGTTGTAGACCTTCACTCCATCACTGTTCGTCAGACTCCGTCAGAGCTTCGCAAAAGATGCATGGACTTTCTCATTCAGTATCTTGCCTGTGGCATAAACGGTGAAGACAATCTTGTATATTTCCAGTCCCATGTGTCTGCCCATGCAGAGCTTGCCTGGATTCTCAACTGCTACACCTACATGGGAGAACTCAGCCGCATGACTCAGTTCAAGGATAAATCCTCAAAACATGCAGACAATATAAATGCAGGTCTTTTTACATATCCTGTGCTCATGGCTGCCGACATTCTTCTCTATCAGACCGACCTCGTTCCCGTCGGCATCGATCAGAAGCAACACCTTGAGCTTGCCCGTGACATAGCAATCCGTTTCAACGGTGTCTATGGCGATGTGTTCAAAATTCCCGAAGGTTACATTCCAAAAGAAGCTGCACGCATAATGAGTCTTCAGGATCCCACATCGAAAATGAGCAAGTCCGATCCGAATGTAAACGGTTTTGTATCCATTTTAGACGATCCCGACACAATCCGTCGTAAATTCAAACGCGCCGTGACCGACTCCGAGGGCGAAATTGCCTATCGCGAGGGCAAAGACGGCATCAATAATCTTCTCAACATCTACTCTGCCATCGTAGGTCAGAGTGTAGAAAAGAGCGTAGACGAATTTGCAGCTCTCGGCTATGGCGCTCTTAAGGAACGCGTTGCCGAAGCAGTTATCGAAGAACTGCGTCCTGTAAGGGAACGCTATGACGACCTTTCCAAAAACAAAGACTACATACAGAAAATATACACCGAGGGTGCTAAAACTGCCGCATACCTTGCATCAAAAACACTTCGCAAGGTGCATCGCAAGCTTGGCTATGTAGACAGATAAAATAAGATAAGGAGAACAAATATGGATATTAAAGATTTAGTATTTTGTTTTTCCATTGCTTTTGCCATATCACTCGCTTCTACACCTTTTATAATAACTCTTGCCCATAAAATCGGTGCAATAGATGTTCCAAACGACAAACGTCGTGTTCACAAAGATCCCATTCCCCGACTCGGCGGTCTTGCTATTTTCTATGGCTTTTTAATTGCGCTTCTCTGCTTTGCCAATCCCATAGACGAACAGATGCGAGGCATCATAATCGGCTCGCTCATCATAGTGGGTGTAAGCATCATCGACGATGTCAAGCAGCTTCGCGCAATAGTAAAGCTTGCGGCACAGATACTTGCGGCACTCGTTGCAGTGCTTCATGATGTCCGCATAAATGCTTTCAGTGTTCCCTCGTTTGTTGCCGAAAGTGGCGTCCTTCAGCTCGGTGCGCTGAGCATTCCCGTCACCATAGTGTGGATAATCGCAGTAACAAATGCGGTAAATCTCATAGACGGTCTCGATGGTCTTGCAGTTGGTGTTTCATCAATAGCATCTTTTTCGCTCTTCTTCATCGCCATTTTAGGCGGTGAGCAGGATGTAGCAATAACAGCAGCTGCCCTGGCAGGCGGATGCCTCGGTTTTTTGCCCTACAACTTCAACCCCGCCAAGATTTTCATGGGCGACACAGGCTCACAATTTCTTGGTTACATGCTTTCTGTAATATGCATCCAGGGGCTGTTCAAAGGCTATGCTGTTATTTCATTCATTGTGCCTCTTCTTATTATGGCGCTTCCTCTTTTCGACACTGTCTTTGCAATTCTTCGTCGTGCATGGAATCATCAGCCCATCATGGGTGCCGACAGAGGCCATCTCCATCACCGTCTGCTCGACAGTGGCTTTTCTCAGAAACAGACAGTTGCAATCCTCTATGCCATAACAACCGTTCTCGGTCTCAGTGCAGTGCTCGTGCTTGAAAAAGGTTCATATGTTGCCGCACTGCTTTTGATGGTTTCTGTTGCCACAGCTTTTGGCATATATCGGCTTTTCAGAAAACGTTTCAATAGAAAAAGAGCTGAAGCACATGCCAAAATCAGCGAAAAAAACACAAGTGAGGTTGACAAAAAATGATAAAGGTTATGACCATTTTCGGCACCAGACCCGAAGCCATAAAAATGGCTCCTCTCATAAAAGAACTCGAAAAATGTGAACATATACAGTCCATAGTAACCGTAACTGCTCAGCACCGTGAAATGCTCGACCAGGTTCTTGATATTTTCGATATCAAAGCAGACTACGACCTCAACATCATGAAGGCAGGTCAGACTCTTGTCGACATCACCACCAATTGTCTAAATGGCCTCGATGGTGTTATAAAGCAGGCAAAGCCCGACATCATTTTAGTTCATGGCGACACTTCCACCACCTTTGCAGGCTCACTGGCCGCCTTTTATAACCAGACAAAAATCGGCCACGTCGAAGCCGGTCTCCGTACATATGACAAGTTTTCTCCGTTCCCTGAGGAAATGAACAGAAAGCTCACGGGCGCCATGACCGACCTTCATTTTTCACCGACCGTTTCAAACAAAACCAATCTTCTCAGAGAAAACATCTCCGAGGAAAGCATCTTCATAACAGGCAACACTGTAATAGATGCTCTCAAAACAACTGTAAGAGATGACTATAAATTTGCCGACTCCACACTCTCCTCTGTCGACTTCAAGGGAAAAAAAGTCATTCTCATGACTGCCCATAGAAGAGAAAACCTCGGTAAACCGCTTGAGAATATATGCGAAGCTGCAAGGGAAATTGTTGAGGCACACCCCGATGTTGAGCTCATCTATCCCATGCACTTAAATCCTCTCGTGCGCCAGACCGCCACTTCCATTTTGGGCTCTCTCGACAGGGTACATCTCATTGAACCTCTCGATGTTTCTGAGCTTCACAATGCAATGCAAAGATGCTATCTTGTAATGACCGACTCGGGTGGTCTTCAGGAAGAAGCGCCAAGCCTTGGTAAACCCGTCATCGTTATGCGCAACGAAACCGAACGCCCCGAAGCAGTCGAAGCAGGCACTGTTCTTATGGGTGGTGTCGACAAGGATAAAATCACATCTCTTGCCCATATGCTTCTCACCGACAAAGAAGCCTATGCCCGCATTGCTCAGACCACCAATCCCTATGGTGATGGCAGAGCATCTGAACGCATAGTAAATGCAATTTTGTATCATTTCGGCAAAACAAATGAAAGACCGGAAGATTTTAGATGATTTTTCTTGCAAAACCGCAGGCTTTGTGATATAATATTCAATTATTTATAAGTGCTTTTTTAGTTTACGAAAGGGTGATTTTTAATGGAAAAGAAAAATCTCGACTGGGGCAATCTTGGCTTTGGTTACATACAGACCGACAAAAGATTTGTCTCCGAATACAAAGACGGTGCATGGGACGAAGGCAAGCTCACTTCCGATGCCAATGTAGTTATCAGTGAATGTGCGGGTGTGCTTCAGTATGCACAGACATGCTTTGAAGGCCTTAAGGCATACACCACCAAAGACGGTCACATAGTTGTTTTCCGTCCCGACCTCAACGCTGACCGTATGATAGCATCAGCCGAGAGACTCCGCATTCCCGTGTTCCCCAAAGAAAGATTTTTAGATGCAGTAGAGCAGGTTGTTGCAGCAAACGAGGCTTATGTTCCTCCCTACGGTTCAGGCGCAACTCTCTATCTCCGTCCCTTTATGTTTGGTTCAAATCCTGTTATCGGTGTTAAACCTGCCACAGAATATCAGTTCCGCATTTTTGCAACTCCCGTTGGCCCATACTTCAAAGGCGGTGTAAAACCTCTCACCATCAGAGTGTCCGACCTCGACCGTGCCGCACCACATGGCACAGGCCACATCAAAGCAGGCCTTAACTATGCAATGAGTCTTTATAACATTGTAGATGCTCACGATCAGGGCTTCGACGAAAACATGTATCTCGACGCAGCTACCCACACCAAAATTGAAGAAACCGGCGGTGCCAACTTCCTCTTTGTAACCAAAGACGGTAAGGTAATCACACCAAAATCCAACAGCATTCTTCCTTCCATCACCCGTCGTTCTCTCATGTATGTTGCCAAAGAATACCTTGGCCTCGATGCAGAAGAAAGAGAAATCGAAGTTTCCGAACTTTCAGATATGGCAGAATGTGGTCTTTGCGGCACAGCAGCAGTAATTTCACCCGTTGGCAAAATCGTTGACCACGGTAAGGAAATCTGCCTGCCCTCAGGCATGACCGAAATGGGCCCCATCACCAAAAAGCTCTACGATACCCTCACCGGTATTCAGATGGGTTCAATTCCTGCTCCCGAAGGCTGGATAAAGGTTATCAAATAAAAAGTATTGGAGTAATATCCAAAGTATTCGTATAATACACCAATAGCTAAGTTTTTGCCGGGCAATAAATTGTCCGGCAAATTGTTTTCGGAGGCTTTTATGAATAAACCAAAAGGAAAAATTTTAGTTTCGGCATGTCTTTACGGCCATGCCTGCAAATATGACGGCACTACCAATCTCCTTCGCGACAAAACCTTTCAGATTCTGAAAAATACAGGCCGTCTCATCCCCGTCTGTCCCGAACAACTCGGCGGACTCCCCACACCAAGAGTCCCGAGCGAACTTAAAGATGGAAAAGTAATAAATAAAGACGGTGTAGATGTTACTTTCGAGTTTGAACTTGGTGCAGAAAAAGCTCTTGAGATTGCCAAAGAAAACGGTGTCAGAGTTGCCATCCTCAAGCAGTGCAGTCCGTCCTGCGGATGCAAAATGATATACGATGGCACATTTTCGGGCACAAAGATAAAAGGCGAGGGCATAACAGCTCGCAAGCTCGTAGAGGCAGGCATACCTGTTTTTGATGAAACAGAAAGCTCTTTCGCAAAGCTCCTTGCCGACGGCAACCCCGATAGTCATCACCACTAAGGAGGAAAGAAGATGAACGAAAAAAACTTTGCCACGGTCGAAAGCTTTGAGCTTGACCACACAAAAGTAAAAGCACCATTTGTAAGGAAATGTTCGGTCTACAAAGGCGACAGGGGAGATGTGGTCACAAAATATGACATCCGTTTCACCCAGCCCAACAAAGCCGAAATGCAATCTGAGGGCATCCACACTCTCGAGCATCTGCTTGCAACCTATCTCAGAGAAACCGACGAAGCTTTTTCGTCAAAAATAATAGACATTTCTCCCATGGGCTGTCGCACCGGGTTTTACATGACAATCTGGGGCGAGCATGATCCAAAGCTTATAGCCGAAAAGGTTACCGAAAGCTTAAAACTTGTACTCAGTGCCAATTCAATTCCTGCCGAAAACGAAATCCAATGCGGAAACTATCGTCTTCACTCTCTCGTTCTTGCCAAAGAATATGCCCGTGAAGTTTTACAAAAGGGACTTTCCGACAAATTTATGTGATTTGGAATAAATTTTCAATTTTTGAAAAAAATGCTTGACATTTCAAATGAAGTGTGATATTATTGTAAATTGCAGTTATAGCTGTTTTCGCAAGGTTTTGATTGTGCATTATCACGATTTTTTCGTTGCGATAAGGCTCTTGATTATGCATTATTACTGTGATTGTGGCACTTTACCACACCAAAAAAATATATGAGGTGATAGAAACATGGTACATCCTATCAAGCTTGGTAAAAACGAAAGAATGAGTTATGCCAAAATTAACGAAGTTCTTGAAATGCCAAACTTAATTGAGGTGCAGAAGAATTCTTACCAGTGGTTCATCGAAAAAGGACTTAAGGAGGTACTCGAAGACGTATCTCCCATTTCTGATTTTTCGAACAACCTTATTCTGGAATTCGATGACTACTATCTGGATGAAAATCCAAAGTACTCAATCGAAGAGTGCAAGGCTCGTGATGCCACGTACTCAAAGCCCCTCAAAATAAAAGTAAGGCTTATCAACAAAGAAACCGGCGAAGTCAAAGAACAGGAAATATTCATGGGCGAATTCCCTCTTATGACTGATCAGGGCACCTTTATCATCAACGGTGCTGAGCGTGTTATTGTAAGCCAGGTTGTACGTTCACCGGGCATCTACTATGCTATGCAGCACGACAAAACAGGTAAAGAGCTCTATGATGCCACAGTTATTCCTAACCGTGGTGCATGGCTCGAATACGAGACCGATTCCAACGACATTTTCTCCGTTCGAATCGACAGAACCCGTAAAATCCCCGTAACCGTGCTCATTCGTGCTCTCGGTCTTTCTTCCAATGCCGAAATCCTCGAAATGTTCGGCTACGATGAAAAAATCAATATGACACTCGAAAAGGACTTCACTCAGAACTCAGAAGAAGCCCTTATTGAAATATACAAAAAACTCCGTCCGGGCGAGCCCCCAACGGTTGAAAGTGCAACCACACTCATAAACGGTCTCTTTTTCGATGCAAAACGCTATGACCTTTCAAAGGTTGGTCGTTTCAAATTCAACAAAAAGCTTTCGCTTTCTGCCCGCATCAAAAACCGCATTCTCTCAAGACCTGTTATCGACGAAGAAACAGGTGAAATCTTAGCTGGCGAGGGCGAATGCATCTCTTCTGAAAAAGCAGCACTCCTCGAAAAGATGGGTGTAGACACCGTATGGGTAAAAACAGAAGATAAAGAAGTAAAAATCTTCACCAACGGTATGGTTGACATCTTCGACCATATCTCTCCCGAGCTTGGTGAGATGATAGCAGAATATGAAATAAACGAAAAGGTTAAATTCAGTGTTCTCAAAGAAATTCTTGCATCTTCCGACGACAATGAAGAACTCAAAAGAACCATCAAAGAAAGAATCAATGACCTCATCCCCAAACACATCATCATTGAAGATATCTATGCTTCAATCAACTATCATGCAAATCTTGTCTATGGCATAGGCACCACCGATGACATCGACCATCTCGGCAACCGTCGTCTCCGTGCTGTCGGCGAGCTTCTGCAAAATCAGTTCCGCATCGGTCTTTCCCGTCTCGAAAGAGTTGTAAGGGAAAGAATGACCATTCAGGACATCGATGCTGTAACTCCCCAGCTTCTCATCAACTCAAGACCTGTTGTATCTGCAATCAAAGAATTCTTTGGTTCATCACAGCTCTCTCAGGTCATGGATCAGACCAACCCCCTCGCTGAGCTCACTCATAAGAGACGTCTTTCAGCGCTCGGTCCCGGTGGTCTTTCCAGAGAAAGAGCAGGCTTCGAAGTTCGAGACGTTCACCATTCTCACTATGGCAGAATGTGTCCCATCGAAACTCCTGAAGGTCCTAACATCGGTCTTATCAACTCCCTTGCATGCTATGCAAGAATAAATGAATATGGCTTCATTGAAGCTCCATACAGAAAGTTCGACAAAGAAAACCTTAAGGTTACCGACGAAATTTCCTACATGACAGCCGATGTGGAAGATAACTACATGGTTGCTCCTGCGAGTGAAAAACTCAATGAAGACGGTACATTTGTAAACGATAAGGTTATCGTAAGATACCGTGACGAATTCATCGAAGTCGATCCCGAAAAGGTAGACTATGTCGATGTATCATCCAAGCAGGTAGTATCAGTTGCCACAGCAATGATCCCCTTCCTCGAAAACGATGACGCTGTCCGTGCTCTCATGGGCTCCAACATGCAGCGTCAGGCTGTTCCGCTTCTCAAAACCGAATCTCCTATTGTCGGAACAGGCATGGAATATAAAGCAGCAAAAGACTCCGGTGTCTGCGTTCTTGCAAAAGAAGACGGTGTTGTAACAAGAGTTGGCGCCGATGAAGTTTTAGTACGCGAAGAAGATGGCAACCTCCGCAGCTACAAATTCATCAAATTCCTTCGTTCCAACCAGAGCACCTGTATCAACCAGAAGCCTATCGTTTGTGTTGGCGAAAAGGTTAAAAAAGGTGACATAATTGCCGACGGTCCTTCCACTGCAAACGGTGAAATTTCTCTTGGTAAAAACATTCTCATTGGCTTTATGACATGGGAAGGCTACAACTACGAGGATGCTATCCTCATCAATGAACGCCTTGTAAAAGAAGACGTATTCACATCAATCCACATAGAAGAATATGAGTGCGAAGCACGTGACACTAAACTTGGTGCCGAAGAAATCACACGAGATATCTCCAATGTCGGCGAAGATGCATTAAAAGACATCGACGAGAGAGGTATTGTCCGCATAGGTGCCGAGGTCAGATCAGGCGATATCTTAGTTGGTAAAGTTACACCAAAGGGCGAAACAGAACTCTCTGCCGAAGAGAGACTTCTCCGTGCAATCTTTGGTGAAAAAGCAAGAGATGTCAGAGACACATCTCTCCGAGTTCCTCACGGTGAAGCAGGTATCGTAGTCGATATCAAAATCTTTACCCGTGAAAATGGCGACGAGCTTCCTCCCGGAGTTAACCAGATTGTTCGTTGCTATATTGCTCAGAAGAGAAAAATCTCTGTCGGCGATAAAATGGCAGGTCGTCATGGTAACAAAGGTGTTATTTCCCGTATTCTTCCCGAAGAGGATATGCCTTTCCTTCCCGATGGCACACCACTTCAGATAGTTCTCAACCCCTTGGGCGTACCTTCCCGAATGAACATCGGACAGGTTCTCGAGGTTCACCTTGGTTATGCAGCCAAGGCTCTCGGCTGGAAAATTGCAACACCTGTATTCGATGGTGCAACCGAGAAAGATATTTTTGAAACTCTCAAAATGGCAGGCAAATCACTCGACGGTAAAACTGTTCTGTACGACGGACGCACAGGCGAACCGTTTGACAGTCCGGTAACCGTTGGTTACATGTACTACCTCAAGCTCCATCACCTCGTTGATGACAAGATTCATGCCCGTTCCACAGGTCCATATTCGCTTGTTACTCAGCAGCCTCTCGGTGGTAAAGCACAGTTCGGTGGTCAGAGATTTGGTGAAATGGAAGTTTGGGCACTCGAAGCATATGGTGCAGCCTACACTCTCCAGGAAATTCTCACTGTCAAATCCGATGATGTTGTTGGTCGTGTTAAAACTTACGAAGCAATCGTTAAAGGCGAGAACATTCCAAAACCGGGTGTTCCCGAATCCTTCAAAGTTCTTATCAAAGAACTCCAGAGTCTTGGTCTCGATGTTCAGGTGCTCGATGCCAATGACGAAATCATCCCCATCAGAGAATCCGACGATGAAGATGACGATACAGAACTCCGTCTCAATCTCGAAGGCAACGAAATCGACTACGACGACACCTTCGATATGGAAGACGATGCCGATGTTGAAGACGATGATCTCTCCGATGAAGATGGCGTAGATGCAGGCGACGACTTTGAAGATGTCGACGATTTTGAAGGCGAATCTTCTGATGACTTAGATGACGAGCTTGAATTTGACGACATCATAGGCACCGACGATTTAGACAGTCTCGAAGCACCCGACATTTTAGATATGGGTGAGGAATATATTGTAGACCTTAATGACATCGACGACATCGACAGTTCAATCGACTCATTAGACGATGATTACAGTGATCAATAAGAAAGGAGAAAGCTTATGTCAGCATTTAATGATTTTGAATCTATAAAAATTGGTTTGGCTTCTCCCGAAAAAATCAGGGAATGGTCACACGGTGAAGTAAGAAAACCGGAAACAATCAACTACCGTACTCTCAAACCCGAACGCGACGGTCTTTTCTGCGAAAAGATTTTCGGACCTCAGAAAGACTGGGAGTGCTATTGCGGTAAATACAAAAGAATTCGCTACAAAGGCATAGTCTGCGACCGTTGCGGCGTTGAAGTTACCCGTTCCAAAGTTCGTAGAGAGCGTATGGGCCACATAGAGCTTGCAGCTCCTGTTTCCCACATCTGGTATTTCAAGGGTATCCCCAGTCGTATGGGCCTCATCCTCGACATGTCTCCCCGAATCCTTGAGAGAATACTCTACTTTGCAGCTTATGTTGTAATTGATGCGGGCAAAACCGATCTCGAAGATAAACAGACTCTCTCAGAAAAAGAATACAGAGACTATACCGAAAAATACGGTAAAGACGGATTTAAAGCAGGAATGGGTGCCGAAGCTGTCAAAGAGCTTCTCGCCCAGATCAATCTCGAAGAGCTTTCCAAAGAACTCAAAGAAGAACTCGAAACAGCTCAGGGACAGAAGAAAATCCGTGTTGCAAAAAGACTTGAAGTTGTTGAAGCTTTCCGTCTTTCTGGCAACGATCCCACATGGATGATTATGGATGTGATTCCTGTAATTCCACCCGAAATCAGACCTATGGTTCAGCTCGATGGCGGCAGATTTGCCACATCCGACCTCAATGACCTTTACAGACGTGTTATCAACCGTAACAACCGTCTCAAAAGACTTTTAGAGCTTGAAGCACCCGACATCATTGTTCGCAATGAAAAGAGAATGCTTCAGGAAGCTGTCGATGCTCTCATCGACAATGGCCGCAGAGGCCGTCCCGTAACAGGTCCCGGCAACCGTCCTTTAAAATCCCTTTCCGATATGCTCAAAGGTAAACAGGGACGTTTCCGTCAGAACCTTCTCGGTAAGCGTGTCGACTATTCAGGCCGTTCAGTTATCGTTGTAGGCCCCACACTCAAAATATATCAGTGCGGTCTTCCTAAAGAAATGGCACTTGAACTCTTCAAGCCATTCGTTATGAAAAAACTTGTTGAAGACGGTCTTTGCCACAACATAAAGAGCGCAAAGAGAATGGTAGAAAGAGTTCGCCCCGAAGTATGGGATATGCTCGAAGATGTAATCAAAGAGCACCCGGTATTTCTAAACCGTGCTCCCACACTTCACCGTCTTGGTATTCAGGCTTTCGAACCCGTGCTTGTTGAAGGCAGAGCAATCAAGCTCCATCCTCTCGTATGTACTGCGTTCAATGCCGACTTCGATGGTGACCAGATGGCTGTTCACGTGCCTCTTTCACCCGAGGCTCAGGCAGAAGCAAGATTCCTCATGCTTTCTGCAAACAACCTCCTCAAACCTCAGGATGGTAAACCTGTAACCGTTCCTACACAGGATATGGTTCTCGGTAGTTATTACCTCACAATCATAAAACCCAAAGAAGTTAAGATAGTAAACCCCGGTGATTCCGGCTTTAAAAAAGGCGATGTTGTATGTTACTATTCCAACCAGGAATTCAACAAAACAAGCAACAAATCCGTAAAAACAGGCCTCGGTCTCCACTGGATCAATATCGAACTTGAAGCTCAGGGCAAAAAGAAAGCCACATTCAAAGAAGATGGCTGCTTCCCCGGTGAGGTTGGCGAAGGCAAATGCTTCTCCAACTTCGACGAAGTTCTCATGGCATACGACAGTGGTGCTCTCGGTCTCCATGCTCCCATTAAAGTAAGAAACACCGTAGAGGTTAATGGTGAGAAAGTATCCGGCATCATCGATGCCACTGCAGGTAAGATCATCTTCAACGAAAACATCCCTCAGGACATCGGTCTTGTAGACAGATCTTCAGAAGGTCCTCTCGTGCTTGAAATCGGCATGAACTTTGTTGCCGACAAAAAAGGCCTTGGAAAAATCTTTGACTACTGCATCAAAGCACATGGCACAACAGTTACTGCCGGTGTTCTTGATCACATCAAAGAGCTTGGCTACAAATTCTCCACCAAAGGCGCGCTCACAATCAGCGTATCCGATATCGTTGTTCCCGACACCAAACAGTCCCGTCTTGACAATGCTCAGGAAAAAATCGATAAGATTACCAAGCAGTACAAGCGTGGTATGATAAGTGACGAGGAAAGATACGAAAAGGTTATTGCCGCATGGAATGAAGCAGTTGACGAAATTTCCGACGACCTTATGGATAACCTCGATCAGTATAACCCCATCTTCATGATGGCAACATCAGGTGCCCGTGGTAGCCGTGACCAGATCAAACAGCTTGGTGGTATGCGTGGTCTTATGGCCGATACCTCAGGTCGAGCAATCGAAGTTCCCATCAAGGCAAACTTCCGCGAAGGCCTCAATGTTCTGGAATATTTCATTTCATCTCACGGTTCACGTAAAGGTCTTGCCGATACAGCTCTTCGTACAGCCGACTCCGGTTACCTCACAAGAAGACTTGTCGACGTATCTCAGGATGTCATCATCCGTGAAGATGATTGCGGCATCAAATCAGGTGTCGTTGTCAAAGCAATCACCGATGGCAACGAAGTTATCGAAGGCCTCAAAGACAGACTTAATGGCAGAGTCAGTGTTCATGATGTTATTAATCCCACCACAGGCGAAGTTATTGTTGGTGCCGATTGCCTCATCAACGAAGACATTGCAAAGAAAATTTGTGATGCAGGCATAGAAGAAGTTGAAATCAGAAGCATCCTCACATGTAAAGCCCGCATAGGCATCTGTGCAAAATGCTATGGTTCAAACCTCTCCACCGCAGAACTTGTCAATGCAGGTGAAGCAGTTGGTATCATTGCAGCTCAGTCTATCGGTGAACCCGGTACACAGCTTACAATGAGAACATTCCACACCGGTGGTGTTGCCGGCGACGATATCACACAGGGTCTCCCCAGAGTTGAAGAACTTTTCGAAGCTCGCAGACCTAAGGGTGTTGCAATTCTGGCAAATGAATCAGGCGTAGTTAAAATTGAAGAGACCAAAAAGAAGAGAGAAGTTGTTGTTACCGACGAAAACGGTATCACCACCAACTACCTCATTCCCTATGGCTCACGCCTCAAAGTTACCGATGGTCAGCAGGTTTGTGCAGGTGACGAACTCACAGATGGTTCAATTTATCCTCAGGATCTTCTCTCCATCAAAGGAAAGATTTCCGATCAGGCAGGTCTCACAGCTGTTACCGACTACCTCACAAGAGAGGTACAGAGAGTATATCGTCTCCAGGGTATCGATATCAACGATAAACATATCGAAGTCATTGTAAGACAGATGATAAGAAAAGTTAAAATCGAAGATCCCGGCGATAGTAATCTTCTCGTTGGTGCAATGGTTGACAGAAGTGAATTCGAAGAGGTTAGTGAAGAAATGGCAGCCAAAGGTCTTGCAGAGCCCACAGCTAAACCTGTGCTCCTTGGTATCACCAAAACTGCTCTTGCAACCGATTCGTTCCTCTCAGCTGCTTCCTTCCAGGAAACAACAAGAGTTCTCACCGATGCCGCCATCAAGGGCAAAAAAGATCCTCTCATCGGTCTTAAAGAAAATGTTATCATTGGTAAACTTATTCCTGCAGGCACAGGCCTTCCGGTATATCAGAATGTTGAAGTGGTTACACCCATCATTCATGCCGATGACTACATGGAAACAAGATAATATAAAAAGGGCAACGATATCGTTGCCCTTTTGGTTAT
Organism: Clostridia bacterium; assembly: GCA_045586905.1. Classification (GTDB taxonomy): domain Bacteria; phylum Bacillota; class Clostridia; order UMGS1810; family UMGS1810; genus RGIG1828. Next base: position 34,000 of record JAZNBF010000083.1, on the reverse strand, counting down.
AATAAAGATATATTCCTTTCATATAAATCGGGTTGGTGAAACAATGATTGAAAATATTTTAACAGTAGGAAATTATGTGCTTATTTTGTTCATTCTCATTGCAGTCGGATTTTTGAGTAACAAGACAAAAATACTGAATGCCGCAACTTTAAAAGGACTTACAAACTTTGTTCTCTATATCGTAACTCCCTGTGTTATTGTAAATTCATATCAGAGAGAGTTTGACAAAAATATGCTTCACGGACTTCTCATAACCATTATCGCTGCAGTTTTGTCATTTGCAATAAATATTTTAATGGCGCATCTTTTTGTAAAAGATAAAGACAAGGTAAGGGAAAAAACCCTGCGTTTCGGAGCTGTTTTTTCAAACTGCGGCTATATGTCACTTCCTCTTCAGGAGGCTATGCTTGGTCAGACAGGAGTGTTTTACGGAGCAACCTATGTGGCTATTTTCCAGATAATGCTCTGGACATATGGTGTTATCCTTATGAGCGGAAGCGTGAAAAACATATCTTTAAAGAAAATATTTATAAATCCCGGTGTACTAAGCACAGCAATAGGTCTTTTATTTTATATTCTTTCCATTTCCATTCCATTCACAGTCCTTGAGCCAATAAAATATCTTGCCGCACTCAACACTCCGGTTCCCATGGTTATTGTAGGATACTATCTTGCACAGGCCTCACTCGGGTTAAAAGGATGTTCATCATATGTTATGGTGTTTTTAAGACTTGTTGCATCTCCGCTTATTATGATTGCAATAATGCTTATATTCGGTATAAAAGATGACATTGCAATAGCGTGCACTATTGCCGCATCTGCTCCTGTTGCTGCAGCTACAACGATGTTTTGTGAAAAATTCAACGGCGACACAAAACTTTCAGCAACGATTGTATCAGTCACTACTATTCTGTCGATAATAACCATGCCGGTGGTCGTTGCTCTTTCGGCTATGATTTAAAGCAGGTGATAAAATGACCGTTTTATATGAAAATGATCATATTGCCATATGTGAAAAACCCGTCGGCATCATTTCGCAGTCCACTTCCGACAGAACAGGCTTTGCTGATATGGCGGCAGAAAGGTTCGGATATGCAGCCATCATAAACCGACTCGACACACAAGTGGGTGGTGCAGTGCTTTTCGCTAAAAATCCGAAATCAGCATCACTTCTTTCGGAAATGGCATCAGATCATACCATTTGCAAAATCTACCTTGCAGTCGTCGAAGGAAGACCGGCTGAGGACAGGGGCGTATACGAAGATTTGCTCTTTAAGGATTCACGCAAAAACAAATCCTTTGTTGTACAAAGAATGCGTAAGGGCGTGAAAAAAGCATCTTTGGAATATGAAGTGATAGACACTGTCCAATTCAACGGTAAAACTCTCACACTTGTAAAGATAAAGCTCCACACAGGCAGAACCCATCAGATAAGAGTGCAGTTTTCATCACGCAAAATGCCTCTTTCGGGTGACGGGAAATATGGCAGCAAAGACAATGGATGCTCGGTGTCTCTTTGGTCACACTCCATATCTTTGCATGTCGCCAAAGCCGATATTTCGGCAGTCTCGGTGCCACCTGCGGAGACTTATCCGTGGAATTTGTTCAATAAAAATCATGTAAACTTCTGATTTTTAGTAATTTTTGTGTTGACAATCCCTTTTATTAGTGATATAATACCTAAGTAAAGCAAAGCAGAGGTCCACCTCTCACCTTATGGTTTAAAGGTACTTATAAGGTTAATACTTATCTTGTTTATGTATAAGTGGGTGGATTTTGCCCACTTATTTTTTGTGCAAAATCTGCGACTGCTAAAATTTTATGGAGGTGTTTTGTCATCAGTAACAAAGACTTGTTGATTAACGAAGAAATCAGAGACAAAGAAGTCAGATTAATTGACTTTGACGGTACTCAGCTCGACATTGTAAGCCTCAGCACTGCAATGGCCAAAGCGGAGGAACGTGGTATGGACCTGGTTAAAATTGCCCCTCAGGCAAAGCCACCCGTTTGCAAAATAATGGACTATGGCAAATATCGCTTTGAAATGGCAAAAAGAGAAAAAGAAGCCAGGAAAAACCAAAAAGTTGTAAGCATCAAAGAAATCAAGATGAGTCCTTCTATTGATGTTCATGATTTTGACACCAAGGTTAATCACACCAAAAAGTTTTTGAGTGCAGGTGACAAAGTCAAAATCACTGTTCGCTTCAGAGGACGAGAGCTTCACCACACCCAGCTCGGTAATGACCTTCTGGCAAAATTTGCGGATGCGATTTCCGATGTTGGTTCCGTAGAGAAGCCTGCCAAGCTTGAAGGCAGAAACATGGCAATGACAGTAGCACCGAAATAATTAAAGTTAACTTATCTAAAATTTTGGAAGGAGTGTAAAAAGTATGCCTAAAATCAAAACTCATAGAGGTGCGGCAAAAAGATTCGGTCTCACCAAAAACGGAAAGGTAAAGAAAAACCAAGCTTTCAGAAGACACATTCTCACCAAGAAATCCACAAAGAGAAAAAGAGCTTTAAGAAAGCACACCTATGCATCCAGTGCAAATGCAGCTACAATCAAGAGACTGATATTGTATAAATAATATAGAGGAGGCGTTTTAAAATGGCTAGAGTTAAAGGCGCTATGGCTACAAGAAAAAGACGTAAAAGAGTTTTAAAACTTGCAAAAGGTTATAGAGGCGCAAAAAGCAAACTTTTCAGAACTGCAAAACAGGCAGTAATGAAATCACTTGTATATGCATACATTGGCAGAAAACAGAGAAAGAGAGATTTCAGAAGACTCTGGATCACCAGAATCAGCGCAGCTGCAAAGCTCAACGGAATCAACTATTCTCAGTTTATGAACGGTCTTAAAAAAGCAGGCGTAGACATCAACAGAAAGATGCTCTCCGAAATTGCTATTGCAGACCCCCAGGCATTTACACAGCTTGTTGAAAAAGCAAAAGCTGCTCTCAACTAATTTTAAAATCTTGAGCAATCACTCAAATGTATTTTGATTGATTGCTCTTTTTTTGTGCGTTTAGCCATTGAGGTTAAGACTAAGGCATTTTTTAATGTGTATCTTCATATAGTGTATAAATACAAATTAATGAAGGGATGAACAATATGGAGTTTTCCAAAAGCCCCGTTTCTGTGTGTGAATATAACAGACAGCTCAGAACGAAAACAAATCTCGAAGCCGATGTAATAGTTCCCGACACCCGCCCCGATATCTTGAGAGTTTTAAATGTCAAGGCCTTAGCCGACGTGAGCGAGTGCTATATGAGAAAGGACAAGGTTATTTTCTCGGGCAAAGCCAGCTTCACTATTCTGTATGTGGGTGAGGGTGACAAAGGCAAAATTTATTCCATCGAATACTCTTTGCCTTTTAATCATCAGGCCGACATGCCCGGTACCGATGAAGACACTCTTGCAAAAAGTCTGTGTAACATTTCAAACACAAGCTTTGATGTCAAAAATTCAAGGAAGCTTTCGGTAGGAGCCACTCTTGATTTGTGTGTCGATGCCCACCGTCAGACAGATGTGGAAGCTATAAGCGGCACCGATCAGGATTCCGCTTTCCCTGCAAAATCCAGAGAATATCACTTCGATTGTCTCATAGCTTCAGAAAATTTTGACATTTCTATGTCCGAGGCTTTCACCTTGCCCACTGCCGATGAGGCGTGCGAGATATACAATATCGACATACGCCCCGACATTTCCGACATAAAAACTGTCAACAACAAAGCGATAGTAAAAGGGAATGCCTGCATTGAAATATTGTATTTTGCCGACGGAGAAATCGAAAGGCACGAAACAGAGACCACCTTCACTGAGATAGTAGACATTAATTCGATGCACTCTGAACAGACGGTTGTTTCAAAATTTGAGGTGGCAGACATAACATGTAACACCTCTTTGACGGATGTGGGCATCGGGCTTGATATAGACTTTACACTCAAAGGTAATCTGTCTGCTTACGAGAGCAGAGAGTGCACACTTGCCACCGATATTTACAGTCCCGACTATACCTACGATGTTACAAGCCGAAAGGTAAATCTTCTTCACATAGAAAAGTGCAATCCCCATGAGACAACCATCAAAGACTCAATCAGTCTCTCCACCTCAGATGCGCCGGTTTCAAAAATACATCATATGCAGGCAATGGTATCCTCCTCGTCAGTAACCAAAGAGTTAAACTCGCTCATCATACGGGGCAATATAGAAAATGTCGTTATCTATACCGACGAAGAAGATTGTCTCAATCGCATAAAGCACACCACACCTTTTGAAATACAGCTTCCCTGTCAGACAAAATGTGAAGATGCAATTGCCGATGCAACTGTGAGCTGTGTAAGCCATAGTTTTTCTCTTGCATCATCCAAAGAAATCCAAACCCGTGTTGTTGTGAAAGCAAATGCAGAGCTGATATGCATGGAAGAGATAAACCTCATTACCGATTTTAAAATCGACCACTCATCGCCGATACAGAAAACTTCTCAGGCAGGTATCGTTGTAGTTTATCCGACAAAAGGCACAGATATATGGTCGGTCGCAAAGAAATATAACACCACAACCGAAGAAATAATTAAAATCAATTCTCTCGATGCTTCCTGCACCACCTTAGATGATAAACCGATAATAATTTCCAAAAGGCAGAGCCACTGATTCCTTCTGTGTGTATGAATTCGTTTGTTTCTGCTCTTAGCTCCCTGTGTGAAATCCTGAGCAGTGCAATTTGGTCTTTTCCCATGCTCTGTTTGCTTCTTGGCGTTGGCGTGCTTATGACCTTCGGCACAAGGTTTTTTCAGGTTTTTCACCTTTTTCACTGGCTCAAGTCGTCATTGGGCACAGTTTTTTCAAAAGACACGTCTGTTTCGCAAAATGCAGGATTATCAAAGTTTCAGGCGCTGTGCACAGCCCTTGCATCAACCATAGGTACAGGCAATATCACAGGCACTGCCACTGCCATTGCCATGGGTGGCGCAGGGGCAGTATTCTGGATGTGGGTGTCGGCTTTTTTCGGCATGATGACGGCCTATTGTGAAAATGTGCTCGGCATATACTACCGTCATAAAACCCCGGGCGGCAAAGACGATGGCGGCCCGATGCATTACATCAGTCGGGCGTTTTCAAAAGGCAGATTTTTAAGCAGGATTTCAAAAATTCCGGCAGTATTATTTTGCATTTTCTGCATTTTTGTATCTTTCGGTATGGGCAATATGGTTCAGGCAAATTCCATATCCATGGCTTTCGAATCAAATTTTGGCATTTCTCCTTTTGTTTGCGGCATTGTGATATCTCTTGCAGTTGTAATTATAATCACAGGTGACACCGGCAGAATAGGGCGCACTGCCGAAAGGCTTGTTCCTCCCATGGCTGTTTTTTACATTGTGTGTTCTCTTTGGGTAATTCTCTCAAACCGTGCCGAGCTTCCCGGTGTCATAAAAAGCATATTTTCTTCTGCATTTTCCGGTCGGTCACTTTGCGGAGCAGGTAGTGGACTTCTCGTTAAACACACCGTTTCTGTCGGCATAAGGCGAGGCCTTTGTTCCCACGAGGCAGGTCTTGGCTCGGCAGTTTTTGCCCACTCGTCATCAGACACGAAAGAGCCTGCCGTGCAAGGTATGATGGGCATATTCGTTGTGTTTTTTGACACCATCATCATCTGCACTCTCACTGCACTTGTCCTTTTGTCCACCAAGTGTCCTGCCATGCCCGTCGAAAAAGCACTTCAGGGCATAACAAAGGAGCCAAGAATTGTGAGTATAACTGATGATATAAAAGCACAAACCGTGCCTCTTATGGATACTTCGCTCTCCACCCGCTACATTGCATCGCGTGCATCCGATCCCGATGCAACGCGATACACGGTTTCGCCTGTCAATGGTGTTCCTTTTGAAGTTTTCATAAAGAAAGAAGCTCTTTCTCTCTCATCAAACACCCACACGAGTGTAATGTCAGTAAGGGGGATTTCTCTTACTTCGAAAGGGGAGGAGATAGATGATGAAAGTGTGCCCGTAAACGCCATAAAGCTTGAAAAAATAGAGGGCGCTTCACTTGTAACACTTGCCTTCTCACAAAAATTCGGCACTCTTGCCGCAAAGCTTCTGGCTGTTGCAATTTTTCTTTTTGCATTTTCAAGCATAGTGGGGTGGTCTTTTTACGGACTCAGATCATGGCAATATCTTTTCGGAGGTTCGCCCGGCATTATCTACAAATCCATATTTGTACTCTGCACATTTCTCGGAGCCAATGTAAGCCTCGGCCTTGTGTGGAATCTTTCCGATATTTTCAATGGATTGATGGCAATTCCAAACCTCATAGCCCTCATCTTCCTGTGCCCGACTGCTTTTAAAATAACAGAAAACTATGTAAATCGCGTCATCAAAGGCAAAAAACTAAAACCGATGCTGTCTTTATATGAAGATAAATAAAGCTGTGGAATCCGTTTTGGATTCTATGGCTTTTTATATTTTTTAATTGACTTTGTCTCTCAAATGATATATGTTATTATTATAGAATTTTTAAAAATAATTATATCACATACATTCGGAGGTTATTATGGATTTTGGTGGTTTTCAAAAATTAACCGTGCTCGACTATCCCTCGCATGTTGCATGCATTGTATTTACAAAAGGGTGCAATTTCCGCTGCCCGTTTTGTCATAATTCTTTTTTGGTTGAAAACTGCGCTGAGCAGATTTCATCCGAAGAGATACTTCTCTACCTAAAAAAGCGAAAAGGAGTCCTGGACGGAGTTTCCGTCACGGGCGGCGAGCCTCTCATGCATCAGGGCATAGTGGATTTCATAAAGGAAGTAAAAGCTCTTGGATACGATGTGAAAGTCGACACCAACGGTACCTTTCCCGAAAGGCTCAAGGAACTCGTGGAATCATCACTTGTCGACTATGTTGCCATGGACATAAAAAATTCCCCCGAAAAATATGACATCACAGCCGGAGCAAAGACCGACATATCAAAAATTCAAGAAAGCATAGATTTTCTTCTGTCCGCAAAGGTCGACTATGAATTCCGTACCACCGTCACAAATGAACTTCACACACCACAAGATATAGTGTCAATATCAAAATGGATTTCGGGTGCAAAAAGGTATTTTGTACAAAATTTCGTTGATTCCGGCAATATTTTAACCAGTGGCATGACACCCGTATCGCCCGAAACCCTAGAAGAAATGGCACTTTGCGCAAAGGATAATGTGCAATTTGTCAAAATTCGATAAATTTCAATATCTTGTGTTTTTGAGCTTGACAAACCACAATATATATGGTACAATGTGATTAATTCACTGCACGGAGGTTGTATTATGTATAACGTAATTAAAAGAGACGGAAAGATTGTTGACTTCGACCTTTCCAAAATAAGCACAGCTATATACCAGGCTTTTGATGCTTGTCAGAAACAATACAACAAAGATATCATCGACTTTTTGGCACTTAAGGTTACAGCCGAATTTGAGCCAAAAATTGAAAACGATCATATCGAAGTAGAGCATATTCAGGACAGTGTCGAAACCGTACTTATCAAGGCAGGCTACGATGATGTTGCCAAAGCATACATCATTTACCGTCGCCAGAGAGAAAAAATCCGTAACATCAACGCTACCATGGTTGACTACAAAGCAATTGTAGACAACTATCTTCGCATCAATGACTGGCGTGTTAAAGAAAACTCCACTGTTACCTATTCGGTAGGTGGTCTCATTCTCAGTAACTCCGGTGCCATCACTGCAAACTACTGGCTCTCCGAGATTTATGACGAAGAAATCGGCAATGCCCACAGAAATGCCGACATTCATATCCATGACCTTTCCATGCTCACAGGTTACTGCGCAGGCTGGTCACTCAAACAGCTCATTCAGGAAGGCCTCGGTGGTGTTCCCGGTAAGATAACCTCTTCACCTGCAAGCCACCTTGCCACACTCTGTAACCAGATGGTCAACTTCCTCGGCATCATGCAGAATGAATGGGCAGGCGCTCAGGCATTCTCTTCATTCGACACCTACCTTGCACCTTTCGTAAAGGTGGACAACCTTTCCTACGATCAGGTTAAAAAATGTATCGAATCCTTCATCTATGGTGTAAACACACCAAGCAGATGGGGCACACAGGCGCCCTTCTCCAACATCACTCTCGACTGGGTAGTTCCCAATGACCTTGCAGAGCTCAACTGTATTGTTGGCGGCAAGGAACTTGATTTCAAATATAAAGACTGTCAGAAGGAAATGGATCTCATCAACAAAGCCTTCATCGAAATCATGATCGATGGCGATGCCAATGGCAGAGGCTTCCAGTATCCTATCCCCACATATTCCATCACCCGTGACTTCGACTGGTCCGACACCGAGAACAACCGTCTCCTATTCGAGATGACATCAAAATATGGCACACCTTATTTCTCCAACTACATCAACTCCGATATGGAACCAAGCGATGTAAGAAGTATGTGCTGTCGTCTCCGTCTCGACCTTCGTGAGCTCCGCAAAAAATCAGGCGGCTTCTTCGGCAGCGGCGAATCAACCGGTTCAGTTGGTGTTGTTACCATCAACATGCCCCGTATTGCTTTCCTTTCCGAAAATGAAGACGAGTTCTACACACGCCTCGACCACATGATGGACATCTCTGCACGTTCCTTAAAGGTTAAGAGAACTGTTATCTCCAAGCTCTTAGAGTCAGGTCTTTACCCTTACACAAAACGTTACCTCGGCACCTTCGACAACCACTTCTCCACAATCGGTCTTGTTGGTATGAACGAAGCTTGCCTCAATGCAAAATGGCTTGGCGAAGACCTTACACACGAAAAAGCTCAGGAATTCACCAAAGAGGTTCTCAACCACATGCGTGAAAGACTTTCCGACTATCAGGTTGAATACGGTGATCTCTACAACCTCGAAGCTACTCCTGCAGAGTCCACTGCATATCGTCTTGCACGTCACGATCTTAAGCACTATCCGAAAATTATCACAGCAGGTGAAAAAGACACTCCTTACTACACCAACAGCTCTCATCTCCCCGTTGGCTACACAGAAGATGTCTTCACTGCTCTCGACATTCAGGACGGTCTCCAGACTCTCTACACATCAGGTACAGTATTCCACGCATTCCTCGGTGAAAAGCTTCCCGACTGGAAAGCTGCTGCAAATCTGGTTCGCAAAATTGCCGAAAACTACTCATTGCCATACTATTCAATTTCACCCACATACTCCGTATGTAAAAACCATGGCTACATCGCAGGCGAAGCCTTCACTTGCCCCGAATGTGGCGAAACAACAGAGGTTTACAGTCGTATCACAGGTTACTATCGTCCCGTTCAGAACTGGAACGATGGTAAATCTCAGGAATATTCCGAAAGAAAAGTATACGACATTTCCAAATCCCATCTCGACAAATCCGAAAAGGTAGCTGCTCCTGAAGTGAAAACTCAGGAAAAAGTCGATGCTTCCGATGGCATTTTCCTCTTCACCACAGCAACCTGTCCCAACTGTAAGATTGCATGCTCCATTCTCGACAAAGAGGGTGTAGTATATGAGAAGATTCTGGCAAATGAAAATAAAGAGCTTGCCGAAGAGTTTGAAATCCGTCAGGCTCCCACACTTGTCTGCATAGAAAACGGAGTAGTTTCCAAATATGCAGGTGTATCCAACATCAAAAAGTATCTGAAAGTGTGATAGTGTGAATTTATACGATATCATAATCATAGGCGGCGGCCCTGCGGGGCTGACCGCCGCTATATATGCTCTTCGTGCCAATAAAAAGGTGCTTGTTATAGAAAAAGGCACCTTTGGCGGACAGATAACCTCATCACCCAAGGTTGAAAATATACCCGGCTTTGTCAGCGTAACCGGCAACGAATTTGCCGAAAAGCTCATCGAGCAAGCTATGAATCTTGGCGCCGATGTAGAGTGCTGCGAAGCGCTCGGCATCGAAAATGGCGATGTCAAAACCGTTAAAACCGATGAGGGAGATTTTTCCGCAAAAGCAATCATTATTGCAACAGGCACAAAGCACAGACTCCTCGGTGTCGACAGAGAAGAAGAGTTCATCGGAGAAGGTATATCTTTCTGCGCAGTGTGCGACGGAGCTTTTTACGAAGGCAAAACGGTTGCAGTAATAGGCGGAGGCAACTCTGCACTTCAGGAAGCAATCCTTCTGTCCGACACCTGCAAAAAGGTCTATGTAGTTCAGAACCTCGACCACCTCACAGGTGAGAAAAAACTTGCTGACCAGCTCTATCAGAAAGAAAATGTCGAAATTATAACAAATGCCACCGTAAAAAACCTGATAGCAGACTCCGAACTTAAAGGTGTAACCATCACCAATCAATCAAGCGGCATAGACACCAATCTTACCGTAGATGGCATTTTCGTTGCCATAGGCCTCATCCCTCAGAACGATATATTTTCATCATGCGTCTCTCTCAATAGCTGGGGTTATGTCGATTCCGACGAAACCTGCACAACCAATGCCGATGGCATTTTTGTGGCAGGCGATTGCCGCTCCAAGCGCATCCGTCAGGTTGCCACAGCTGCATCCGACGGAGCCATCGCAGCACTTGCTGCCTGCGACTACATTAACTAACAAAATTAAAACAGGTCAAACAGAGAGTTTGTCCTGTTTTTTATACCATCAGGAAAGTATGTGAAAAAATGGAATTCAATGCAAAATTCTTCAGTGAACTAACCACTCATGAGTTATACGAAATCATAAAATCTCGTCTCGAAATCTTTACCGTAGAGCAGAAGATAGCCTATCAGGATCTCGACAACATCGACTACGATGCTCTTCATTGCTTCTTTTGCGAAGACGGAAAAATTCTTGCCTATCTGAGAGCCTTCCGCATCGATGACAACACCATAAAGCTTGGCAGAGTACTCACACTTTCTCATGGTGATGGACTTGGCAGAAAGCTCATGGAAAAATCGCTCGATGCAGTAAAAGATGCTTTCGATTTCAAAACTATTCACATAAGCGCACAAAAATATGCCATAGGCTTTTATGAAAAGTTTAGCTTTGATGTCACCTCCGGCGTGTATCTTGAGGACGGTATTGAACATGTCAGCATGGATCTTAATATTTGAGCCGGCTTCTTTATCAAATTGACTATTTATTTGTTTTATTGTATAATGAAGAAAACCTAAAGCAAACCGGAGGGATAATCTTGCCCTATAAATATATTTTAACTGCTGTTTCAAGTGTGGGTGATACCCATCAGAAAACAGACGAATTCTATTTTGCCGACGGAATCAGCTCGGTGGTGAAAGATGTGTGTAACACTGCAAGAACGCGTAGCTTGTGCAAAGGGAAAAAGCACATTTTTTCTGTTGTTTCATGCCATGACCGTTTCAACACAATTTGCAGCTATCTTTCTCACTCTCTTCTGAAGCGTAACAACGAAAGTGCGCGTAATAAAGTTCAGTACTGGGCAAAAGACATAGCCAACGAAATCTATACCATTGCAGGCAAAGACGATGATGCCCGTCTGGCCATGCTCTACATTGACGGTACAAACATATATGCTTCCGGTTTTGGTGAAACCCATATATACCACACATCAAAAAAATCTTCCAAAGCCACAAAGGTAACCTTCAGGTTACCCTCACTGTCCGATGCCGTCATTGCAGATGACGAAGGCACCGCCTCAGATGATCGCCTGGTATACTCCTGGTCACGATGCCTTGGAGAACTCAAGCCGGGTGATGAATATCTTGTAGTGGGTTCATGTCTTCATGCATCTGTGGGTGACGAGACCATTTGTGACGCGCTTGCCAACTCACACATCAATGCAGCCACTTCCCTTGTCGACACTGCCTATACAAACGACTCGTCATGCACTCTGACTGCTATTCACATTCTTGTCAAAAAGACCTTCCCGGTTCTCTGGACAATTCTTGGCGCATCACTTTTTGTCATTGCTCTTGCATTGATTTTTTTACTTTAAAGAATGGGGGACAACCCTGTGAAAAAATTTATATCTTCACTGTGTATAATAATTTGTCTTTTGTCACTCGTCATTTCCGACGCGTTTGCCCACACAAAACCTGAAAAGGTCAGCGTCAGTGATTATTCGGGTGTCCTTTCCGATACCGTAAAAGAATATATAAACGCCAAAAATGACATCCTTTTTGAAAAGACAGAGGCAAAAATCATATTTGTAACAACTGAAACAACAGACGGACTGACAATAAACGAATATACCCAAAAGCTCTACGACGACTGGAATATCGGATATCTCGGCAGAAAGAACAGTATATTCATTGTAATCGACACCCAGACTGCTGAATACAGCTTTGTCCGTGGCAAAAACATAAGATATGCCTTCCCCGACAGTGAAATATATCAGTATTTCATCACCTGTTTTGAACCTCATTATGCTGAGGGAAGTCACGATAAGGCAGTTATGCTGCTTTACAATGCCTTTGGCAAGTGGTATGAATCTCACTATAACGATCTTTCGTTAAGCCTCGATGAAAACATAAGCCGCTATATGTATGGCATAAGAGAAAAAGAACCTGAGATAACTCAAAGCAATTTGTGGATGTGGATACTGCTTGTTGTATGCATCGCATTCCTCATTGTGGCTTTCAAAATCAAGCGTGACTATGAGCTCAGAATAAGAAAGAGCGAAAGACGGAAGCAAAAGCGAAAGCAGCAACTCGATATTGACAAAATAACAAAATCGTGATACAATAATTTTTGGTCGCGTTTCGGGATATAGCGCAGTTTGGTAGCGCGCTTCGTTCGGGACGAAGAGGCCGCAGGTTCAAATCCTGTTATCCCGATAAAAGAAAAAAGCTCTCATATGAGGGCTTTTTTCTTTTATCGGGACTTATATTATCTGTAACATATTGCTTCCGAAATCATATCTTCTGTGATTTCCTCAAATGGATACATCGGCATAGTAAGCTTTTCATAGGGCAGGTCAGTGAGCACTGTTCCTGCCGCACCCGGAGTTGAAGTGTTGCATATTTCCTCGGAAATAGGCTCATATCCTGCTCTGAAAGATGTGCAGGCTTTTATGTTAACAAGCTTCTGACTTTCAGGATCAATGCCAAAGCCACGATAAAAATTAATATCGCCATTAGCTCTTGCTTTTTCAGAAACATGTATTAAAAGCTTTCCGACTTCAAGTATGGCAGTTTTTCCGTTGGTCATAATGATGCCTTTTTCCTGCGGACCAAATCTTTCATATGTTCCTTCGTGAAGGCTTTTTACTTTTGCATTTTTAACAAGCACAGGTTTTGAAAGCTTTGGCGCAATTGTTGCACCAAGGTAAAATTCTGAAACCGCACCCACACCAAGTTCAAAAGCTTTTGCCACAGCTTTGGCATCGGTTACATCTGCGCAAGCCTTGAGCACATCCTTGTAGGGCAGAAGCTCGCCAATTACTGCGGCACTGTCGCCGCTTGCACCTGCATTGCTTGAGTCGGATGAGTCAACCAATATGATAGGTTTACCACTTTCATTTTTAAGAGCTTTTTCAATTACATCTTTTATCTCAAAAAGCTTTTCACCCTGGAGTTCTTCTTTGAGCTTGTATTCTTCATATGCAAGCTCTCGAGCAATTTTTTTTGCCTTTTCACAGTCATTTGCCACTACCAGAATACACGATGCCACTTCCTTTGCATCAAGCCATGGCTGCACCTGAAAAATGGAAAAATCCACTATCTCTCCACCATCTTTAAGCCCTCTGGCATAATCCATCAGCTTTTTCAGGTTTCCCTTTGTGGTTGTATATCCGTGAGCCGGAGCCATCATGGGAACTGTCACCCTTGCCATCTTAAGGCTTTCTCCATTGAGCTTTTTTGCAAGAAGCTCTGCAGCTCTCATTCCTGTTTCACAAAGGTCTATGTGAGGGTAGGCCTGATAACCTGATATGAAGTCGGCATTTATTGCCATTTTTTCGGTAACATTTGCGTGCAAATCACATGACGCCGAGATGATCACATCTTCGCCCACTTCTTTTCGTATTGCTTCAAGAATGTCGCCACACACATCATCGGAAATCTCCGACAGTGTTGCACCGTGAAGCGCAATGAGCACACCGTCAAGCGCGCCTGCGTTTCTTATGCTTTCAATGGTTTTGTTTATGAAATTTTCAGGCACTTCTTTTTTCAGAGGAGCACCGCTTCCTGCACGCATCTCAATGCCGCATACGGGGGTTATATTGTTTTCTTTCAAAACATTCAGCATGCCATAAATAGTTACTCCTGCATCTCTTCCAAGTGTGATAAGTTCGTCACCTTCAAGGTAACGGAAAGTATCAAAGCCGGCAAGAGCAGGATTGAAAGAATTTGACTCCTGATGAAGACCACACACAAATACTTTCATATGTCCTCCTATTTAAGCTCCTTGGTAGCAGTGATATCTGCGCCACTGCCGCAAATGTCCGATATGATTACATCATATTGCTTTACGGGGAGCTTAACACTTGTCTTTTTGATGATTTCCATGCAATCTAAGATTTTGTCTTTGGGGATGGGCTTATTAGAGCGAACAGGGAGCAAATCTGCATCGTTTCCGTCGATTTTAACAGTTGTAGTCAAAATCCTTACAGGACTGATAAATTCGGCAGTAGCATATTCCACTCCTCTTTTGCAGCCATAACCGTTTAAAGACTGTACTTCTTTTTCTGTTCCTTCCACCATAATGTGGCAGCCTCTTGGGCATACTGTGCAAATTATTTCTTTCTGCATTTTCAGTCCTCCTTTACAGCTTCAATAACAATTTCGTTGCCGGTGATTTTCTCGGTTTCAATGGTAACACAGTTCATTTCACCGGGGTTTACTCTGAATTCTTTTTTCTGTGCAAGCACAGTTTCACCCGAGCGTGCAATAAGTTTTACACCAAGCTCTGGGGAGAGAACTCTGAAATACAGACTAACCTTTTCGTTTTCTTCTGTTGCCACAAGTCTGTGAGGACAAACATATCTCACATTGTTGCCTGTTTTAACGGTGATGTCTTTTTTGCTTTCGGCCAATTTACCCATAGCAAAGCGCGCTGCATATTTACCTGCCTGCTCACTTTCTGCACTTACGTTGTCAACAAGGTCATTTACATGCACAACATTACCACATGCAAATATACCTTCCTTGGAGGTCTGCATGTGCTGATCTACCACAGGTCCGTTTGTCACAGGGCTGATTTCAACTTCAGCCTTCTTTGAAAGCTCATTTTCGGGAATAAGACCAACAGAGAAGAGCACAGTATCACACTCAACAAATTCTTCTTTTTCGAGAATGGGTTTTTTGTTTTCGTCAACCGGTGCCACATACACACCTTCAACACGGTTGTCGCCCACAATTTTTGTGATTGTATGAGCAAGGCGAAGAGGAATACCAAAGTCATCAAGACACTGAACCTTGTTTCTTGTGAGACCTGCAAGGTAGTCCATAAGCTCAACCACCATAACAACCTCTGCACCTTCAAGTGTCATTCGTCTTGCCATGATCATACCGATGTCACCTGAGCCGAGGATAACCACTTTTTTGCCCACCATTATGTTCTGACGGTTAACAAGACGCTGTGCAGAGCCTGCTGTATAAAGACCTGAAGGTCTGGTACCGGGCACCACGATGCCTGCGCGTGTTCTTTCGCGGCAACCCATAGAAAGCACTATGCTCTTTGCCTGCACACACACCATTCCGTATTCACCGGAAGCACATATAACCTGCTTTTTATCTGTGTTAACTTCTAAGACCATGGAGTTCAGAAGATATGTAACACCAAGCTCATCTACCTGAGATGTAAATCTTGAATAGTATTCGGGGCCTGTTAATTCTTCGTTAAATCTTGTAAGACCAAATCCGGGATGGATACACTGCTGAAGGATACCGCCGAGAGCGTTATCACGTTCTATAATGAGGACTTTTTCTGCACCTTCTTTTTTGGCAGATACTGCAGCTGCAAGGCCGGCGGGGCCGCCGCCAACTACTACTACGTCATAATTCATATTATACATTACACTCACTCCTTCCTAGTTGCGGCTTCTGCCGGTTACCATATATGAGCCGGCATTGTGCTTATTGATTTCTTCGGGGGCTTTGTTAAGTTCACGTGCAAGAATTTCAATAACCTTAGGACCGCAGAAACCAGCCTGACAACGTCCCATGCCTGCGCGCACGCGGCGTTTTACGCCATCAACGCTCTTTGCACCAAGAGGACGGTGTATAGCCTGCATAATCTCTGCCTCTGTGATTGTTTCGCAGCGGCAAACAATGTTACCGTATAAGGGGTTTTCTTTAATCAAAGCATCCTGAACTTCAAGAGGCTGTTCGCTGAATTTTATGATGCCTTTTCTTTCTTTGATAAAGTTTTCTTTAAGCACAAATCCTGCGCCATTCATAAGCATCTGCTGAACAACATATTTGCCCATAGATACTGAGAGAGTAAGACCGGTAGAACGAACGCCTGAAAGATTTATGTAGCCTTCGAGGTCATCATACATATTGAAGTTGAGACCTTCGGGGTTACGGTTGGGACGGAGACCTGAATACTGAGTGATGGTCTCGCGGAGATTTACACCGGGGATAAGGTTTCTCACATCTTTTGCAATGCTGTCGAGACCTTCTGTGGAAGTGGACTTGTCGAGTTTCGAATCCTGGTCTTCAGCAGTAGGACCAACAAGCATGTTGCCATGGATGGTGGGGCACATAAGCTTACCTTTGGTAATCTTGGTGGGGATGGGGAGAACAATGTGTTCAACCTGACATGATGTGTTTTTGTCTAAGATGTAGAACTGACCTTTTCTTGCCACCACCTTGTAGTCGGCTTTACCAACCATTTCGGCAATTTCATCACAGTAAAGACCTGCACTGTTGATGACATATTTTGTTTCAATTTCACCTTTTTCAGTAACAACACTTTTGATTTTACCGTTTTCGGTTTTTATGTCGGTCACTTTTGCTTCAAGCAAAAATTCAACTCCGTTTGCACAGGCGTTTTCAGCCATTGCCTGCACGAAGATAAACGGATCAATGATGCTTTCTCTTGGAATGAACAAACCACCCTTAACTTCAGGGTTAAGGTTCGGTTCCATTTCAAGAAGCTCTTTGCCCGATTTGTATTCGATATCATACACATGATTTTTGAATGCTTTTTCTTTAATAGCTGGAAGCTGATTAAACTGCTCCTCGGTAATTGCGGGAAGAATAGCGCCTATTCTTTCAAATGGCACATCAAGATCTCTCACAATTTCATCATACATAGGGTTTGCAGCCACAACAAGCTGAGATTCAAGTGTTCCGGGTGCAGCATCATAACCTGTATGAATAATTGCACTGTTTGATTTGGAAGCATCGCCTCCCACATCTTCATTTTTGTCAACTACGATGACGTTTACCTGATACTTTGAAAGCTCTCTGGCAATCGCACAACCAACTGCGCCGGCACCGATGACAACAACGTCTGTTTTCATATTTTTTAACCTCCTTATAATATGTAAAAACCTTTACAATCAATTCTAACATACTGCCATAACGTTGTCAAGACATCTGCAAAATGTTTTCAAATTTATTTTGAAATAAAAAAGCTGTTTTGGGCAAAAATTTTCTGCCCAAAACAGCTTTACAAATGTCAAATTAACGGTTGCAGATGCTTTTTCCTTCCCAGTCATCAGAAATGTCCAGCCCCATAACATCTGCCACGGTCGGCACAATATCGAGGAGGCTTACATCAGAGAGTTCTTTGTTTTCTTCAAAGTTTTTACCTCTGAAAAACATTGGTATTTGCATATCCTCATTCATTTCAGTGCCATGGGTGCGGTCATGTCCACCATGGTCAGCCGTCACAATTATGGTATATTCATTTCCAACAGATTGAACCACTTTTCTGACACAATCCATCGCAGTGTTTATATAGCTCAGATACTCATCCGACATCCATCCGTATTTGTGTCCGCCAAATTCGTCGGTTTCTCCAAGATATAAGAAAACAAAATCAGGATTCTTCTTGTCTATAAATTCCAAAGCCTTCTCGGTAAGAAGAGTGTCCACACCTTCAAAATCCTTTATGTTCATAAGCTCCGACACCATAAGTGAACCGGGCCTTGAGATGTCACGCAATTGTTCCCAACTGTAAAACATGGCGGCTTTTTTTCCTCTTTTTTTGATCTCTTCAAAAAGACCATCAACAGGACGTACAGGCACTGCATATGTATTGTTCAGTGTACCGTGGCGCTGAGGGGCACACTGTGAAAAAGAGAAATGTGACAGGGCAGGGTTACCGATGGAAACACGCTCCTGGCATCAAATGTATATGACGATTCTTTCTTTAAACATTCCACATAATCGTTGCCACACTCAACAAGTGCGTCAGGTCTCATGCCATCAATCAGAATAAGTATTACTTTTTCCATTTTGCTACCTCGAAATAAATGTCATTTTTCATTGAGTAAAATTATTTTACGGTTATAACTTGAACTCCTTTTTTCTCCAGCTTTTTCAAAATCTTCTTTGGTGCTTTAGAGTCTGTAACGATTATGTCTATGCTTTCGATAGGGCAAACCTTGCACATAGCTTTGATACCGAACTTTGCAAAGTCAGCAAGCACAATCACTCTGTTTGCATTTTCAATAACCTGACTGCGGATTCCTGCCTCATCACTGATAAAATCCGAAATGCCTTCTTCGGTTATGCCCGCAGCACCAATGATAGCAGTATTGATGTTGAATTTACTGATGTTGGACTCTGTCAGAGTGCCCGAAAGAGAAAGCTCACCGTTTCGGAGTCTTCCTCCGGTTAAAATTACTTCTGAACATTTTTCAGACAGAGTAATCGCTGTGCGTATGGCATTGGTAAAGGCACAGATGTTTTTCCCCTTGTGCAATCTCTGCGCAACCAGCTCCACTGTTGTACCCAAATCAAAAAACACAATATCATCCGATTCAATAAGAGCTTCGGTAGCTTCGGCTATAAGATTTTTTTCCTCACTGTTTTCCTGCTCTCTGTTTGAATAGAGCTCTTCTGTTCTTATAACCTCTTTTTTTACAGCTCCTCCATACACCTTTGTCAAAACGCCCTGCTTTTCCAGATAGGCAAGATCACGTCTTACTGTTTCTATGGATATATCAAAAAGCTCCATTATCTCCTTGTTGGTTATTGCATGGTTCTCTTCGATTAGCTTTGCTATCTCACTTCTTCTCTTTTGATTCATCATATTTCTCCTCAATTTGAAAAATTGTCTTAATTTATTTTATCACAATTGAAAAAATAGTCAAGATGTATGCAAAAACTTTGCAAACAGAGCTCCGTGTAAAAACCATGCCTAAGCCACTCGTAGCGATAACTGTGTTGCATTTTGAGTGGTTCTGTGATAAACTTAAACCAATCCGAAATGATTGGAGGCACAAAATGAAACTAATACATCTGTCCGATCTTCACATCGGAAAAAGAGTAAATGAATACTCTATGCTCGAAGATCAGAAATACATTTTAAATCAGATATTAAATATAACAGACAAGGTAAGTCCCGATTGTGTAATCATAGCCGGCGATGTCTACGACAAGACTGTTCCACCTGCTGAAGCGGTAGCTCTTTTTGATGATTTTTTAGTGAATTTGTCAAACAGAAATCTGTCTGTTTTTGTCATCAGTGGCAATCACGATTCACCCGAACGCATTGCCTTTGGCGGCAGACTTATGCATTCGAGCAAGATATACATGTCGCCTGTGTATGATGGCAGGCTTTCTCCTGTCACTCTCGAGGATGAATATGGCGCCGTCAACTTCTGGATGCTTCCCTTTGTAAAGCCTATTCATGTCCGCAGATTCTATGAAGAAACAGAAATCATCTCCTACACCGATGCCCTGCGCACTGTCATAGACGGTCTTGGTATTAACCCCAACGAGCGCAATGTCATGATAACCCATCAGTTTGTTACCGGAGCTGAGCGCACCGAGTCGGAAGAAATATCCGTTGGCGGCACCGACAATGTTGATGTGTCGGTTTTTGAAGTATTTGACTACACAGCGCTCGGCCATATTCACCGTCCCCAAAACTGCAAATCCGAAAAGGTGAGATATTCGGGAACTCCTCTCAAATATTCCTTCTCCGAATCTAAAGATAACAAAAGTATTACAGTAATAGAATTGAAAGAAAAGGGCAATATTTCAGTCGACACCATTCCCCTCACACCACTTCGCGACATGGTTGAAATCAAAGGAAAATATGACGAAATAATGCTACGCGATTTTTATAAAAACACCTCACTGCAAGAGGACTATGTTCACATCACCCTCACCGACGAAGATGATGTTCCCGATGCAATCGGAAAGCTTCGCACAGTATATCACAACCTCATGAAACTTGACTACGACAATAAACGCACAAGGTCTGCGAATTCAATTTATGTATCGGACGACACATACAAAAAATCACCCTTTGAGCTTTTTTCAGAATTTTACGAAGACCGAAACAATCAGCCAATGAATAAAAAGCAAAGCGAATTTATCAAAAAACTCATTGAAGAAATAGAGGAGGGAGAAAGATGAGACCGGAAAAACTCATAATGTCAGCGTTCGGACCATATGCCAAAAAGACAGAAGTCGAACTCGACAAGCTCGGCAAAAGCGGTCTCTATCTTATCACCGGTGACACCGGTGCCGGAAAAACCACCATCTTCGATGCAATCACCTTTGCTCTTTTTGGCGAAGCAAGTGGCCAGACGAGAGAGACTTCAATGCTGCGCTCCCAATATGCTCCACCTGAAACTCCCACAGAGGTTGAGCTTTGGTTTGTGTGCAAAAATAAAAACTACTATATAAAAAGAAATCCCGAATATGATCGTCCCAAAACAAGAGGCGAAGGGATGACAAGAGAAAAGGCAAATGCCGAACTTCATCTTCCTGATGGTGCAAGACTTGCAGGAAAGACAGAAGTGGACAGTGCCATTGAGGAAATCCTCGGCGTCGACAAAAACCAATTTACCCAGATTGCCATGATAGCCCAGGGCGATTTTTTGAAACTGCTTCTGGCATCCACCGAAGACAGAAAGAAAATCTTTCAGAAACTTTTTAAAACACAAAACTACCATATTCTTCAGGAAAAGCTGAAAGCAGAAACATCAAAGCTCATCCACGGATATGACGCAATAAAAAGCAGTATAAATCAATATATAAACGGTATAGTATGTGATGAAGAAAGTCTGCATTTTTCGGAGGTCAACTGTGCCAAAGAGGGCAATATGCCTGTTTGTGAAATTATAGAGCTTTTGGGAAAGCTGATATCCGATGATGTAAATTCACAAAAATCTGCCGACACAGAAAAAGAAAATCTGCAAAAAGCTCTCGACAAAGTAAAGATACTCATCACAAAAGCAGAAGACATTATTTCGGCAAAAGCAGACCTCGAGACAAATGGGCGTGAGTTAAAAGAAGAAACCGAAAAAGAAAAGGTTTTAAAGCAGAAGCTTGAACAGGCAAAGCAAAAGCTACCCGTATTAAAAGAGCTTAATGAAAAAAATGCTCAGATAAAGGCGCTCTTGCCCGATTATGACGAGCTTTTCGATAAGCAAAAAGCTTTAAACGACAATAGTATATTTATAAAGGGCTTGCTTGGATTCATTAAAAAAGCAGAATCCGACATAGAAGAGGGCGAAAAAGAAATAAAACTTCTCACAGAAGAAAGAAAAAATCTCGAATCGTCCGGCGAAGAAAAAATCAGACTTGAAAGCGAAAAAGGCAATCTTGAGAAAGAAAAAGACAATCTCAAAAAACTCACCGTCAACATCGACAGCTATTTGCAGTCGGGTGCTATGTACCATACTGCAAAGAAAAACTATATGGAAAAATATCAAAGTGCCCTGTCGGTCGATGCGGAGCTTAAAGAAACAACGAGGATTTATCTCGAAGCACAGGCAGGCATTCTGGCAGATACCTTAGTAGCCGGCAGGCCATGTCCGGTTTGCGGTTCCGTCACACATCCTCAGATTGCCGCAAAACCCCTGAACGTTCCTTCCAAAGAAGAAATCGATATTCTCACCTCGAGCCTTGCCAAAGCAAATGATGCAGCTAACAAGGCGAGAGAAGAGCTAGGCAAACACAATGGCTTACTCAACGAAAAAGAAGGAAGCATCAAAGAAGAAATTGGTTCTCTTTTTGGAGATTTATCTGTCGAAGACGCACGCAACGCTGCTTCCGGTAAAATAGCCGACATCGACACTTTAATAGTCAATCTGAGTAAAAGGATAAGTGAAACCCGGGATAAAATCAATCGCAAAAATGAAATCGACGAAGCTCTGCCCAAAAAGATTACATTTCTCAATACTTTAAAGGAAAACCTTGCCTCGTCAAAAGAAGATGTCAAGGTTAAAAGAGCCGAAAACGAATCTTTGGAAAAACGCATTTCAGAGCTTGGGTCAAAGCTTGTTTTCGACTCGAAATCATCTGCAGAAAAACAAATAGCCATTTTAACCGAAGAGGCGGAGGGCCTCCAAAGAGCATATGATGAGTCACTTGAGGCATTAAACAAAAGCAAGCAAAACCTCTCGTCACTCTCTTCTGCCAGAGAAGAAATCATAAAGCGCATAGGAACAGGTACCGATATAAATCTCGAAAGCGAAAAAGAAAAAAGAAACATCCTGGATAAAAACATTGCAGAGCTTGATGAACTGTCTAAAACGCTTCACAGCCGCATAATATCAAACAGGCTTTCTCTGGAAAACATTTTGAAGAAGCATTGTGAAATCAGGGATGTTGAAGAAAACCTGATATGGATGAAGGCGCTTTCCGATACTGCCAACGGAAATTTAAGCGGCAAAGAAAAGATTATGCTCGAAACCTATGTTCAGATGACCTTTTTTGAACGCATAATAGATCGTGCCACCAAAAGGCTCTTGGTTATGACAGACGGACAGTACGAATTAAAACGCAAATCCAAAGCCGAAAACAACCGTAGTCAATCGGGTCTTGAGCTCGATGTCATTGACCACTACAACGGTACAGAGAGAAGTGTCAGAACTCTGTCGGGCGGCGAATCATTCAAAGCATCTCTTGCTCTGGCTCTTGGCCTTTCCGATGAAATTCAGTCGTCTGCCGGCGGCATAAGGCTCGACACAATGTTTGTCGACGAAGGCTTCGGCTCTTTAGATGACGACTCTCTCTCTCATGCAATGAAAGCTCTTTCATCACTTTCTGACGGTGAAAGGCTGGTCGGCATCATTTCACATGTGAGCGAACTCAAAGACAAAATAGACAAGCAGATAGTCGTTAAAAAAGACAAAACAGGCGGCAGTAATATTACCATAATTTCTTGAAAAATAAAAAAGCCTGGTGTATAATAACCTCATAAAAACAATTCGTCAAACAGAGGAGACTATTTATGAAAGCAGACAAAAAAATATTTCTTGCATTTTGCCTTAACCTGATTTTTTCATTGTTCGAATTTTTCGGTGGAGCTATAACGGGAAGCATTGCTGTTATCTCCGACTCCATCCACGATCTTGGCGATGCCATGAGCATTGGGATATCCTTTATATTTGAGAAAATCAGCCATAAAAAGCCCGACCTCAAGCACACCTTCGGATATTACAGATATTCCGTTCTCGGAAGTGTTATTCAGTCGGTAATTCTTCTCTCGGGCTCTCTGGTTGTCATATACAACGCCATCCTGCGCATCATAAGCCCTGAAGACATTAACTACGACGGAATGATAGTGATCGCAATTGTTGGCTTTGCAGTCAATTTCATTGCGGCATATTTCACCTCGGGTGAAGGTTCACTTAATCAGAAAGCCATAAATCTTCACATGCTCGAAGATGTACTTGGCTGGGCTGTTGTACTTGTGGGCGCAGTTGTAATGAGGTTTACCAACTGGTTCTACATTGATGCAATCCTCTCCATTGCCCTTGCAGTATTCATCCTGATAAATTCAGTTAAATCACTCAAAATAGTTCTCGATATCTTTTTGGAAAAAACTCCCGAAGGTGTCCACATCGACGAAATCAAAAAGCATCTTCTCTCTATTGACGGGGTTTGCGATGTCCACCATCTGCACATATGGAGCATGGATGGCTACAAAACCGGTGCCACTTTGCATGTGGTGACCGATGGGGACTTCACAAATATCAAAAACAAGGTGAAAGAAGAACTCAGAGAGCATGGCATCTCGCACTCCACCGTAGAGTGTGAAGGCACAGACGAAGAGTGCGATGAAGTAAACTGCAATGCATGCGCTCACGAACACGGTCATTCCCATGCGCATCATCACCACCATCACCACCATCACTGATTGAGGTAATCCTAAGGAGGTAACACAACATGAACATATGTGTATTCGGAGCAGCAAGTAATGAAATAGACAAAACCTATATCGAAGCCGTAGAAGCCTTTGGCGAAGAAATGGCAAAAAGAGGACACACCCTCGTGTTTGGCGCCGGAGGAGGTGGCCTTATGGGTGCAGTTGCAAGAGGTGTTCACAGAGGCGGCGGAAAAATAACGGGCATAATCCCCTCCTTTTTCCGTGACGAAACCATCGAGGCAATTTTCGATAAATGTGACGAACTCATTTTCACCGACACCATGGCAGAGCGCAAAAACAAAATGGAAGACCTTGCCGAAGCCTTTGTCACAGTGCCCGGCGGTATAGGAACTTTTGAAGAGTTTTTTCAGGTGCTCACATTAAAACAGCTTGCAAGACACACCAAGCCGATTGCAATTTTTGATGTAAATAACTATTACAGCGAACTGAACGATTTTCTTAATTTGTCTGTCAGAGAAAAATTTATCAATCAGGATTGCTACGACCTCTATCTATACACTAGCAATGCCTGCGAAATTTTAGACTATGTCGAAAATGACGAAAGAGTAAAAAAAGATGTTCACGAGCTCAAGCTCGGATGATATTTTCCCCGAAGTTATGGAAGAATAAAAGAAAAAATCAAAGGGGAATAGATATTGATGTATATAAAGGTGATTTTCACAAGCATCACATCTCTCGTTGTTCTTTTTCTTTTAAGCAAGGTCATAGGCAATAAACAGCTCACTCAGATAACAATGTTTGACTATATCAATTCCATCACCATCGGCTCCATTGCCGCAGAAATGGCAACAGCCGACAAAGAGGACTTTGTTTCTCCGCTCATTGCTATGGTCATATATGCCCTGAGTGTGCTTTTTATTACTGTCATAACCGATAAATCACTAAAGCTAAGGCGCTTTTTCAACGGAAAAACCATAACTCTTTTAGACGATGGCAAAATATATATTGACAACCTAAAAAAAGCCAAGCTCAATCTGAACGAGCTTCTCACAGAATTCAGAATAAACGGTTACTTCGATATTTCTTCTGTTCACAGTGCCTACATGGAGCCAAACGGTATGGTATCCATTCTTCCGAAAGAGGACTGTCGCCCTCTCACACCAAAAGACATGAAACTCGACATCGCACAGTCTAAGGCGTGTGTTATACTTATTTTAGACGGTCAAATTCTATATGACAATCTTCGCTCTTCATCAATCGATGAAAAGTGGCTTTCAGGGCAAATCAGGGCCTTTGGCGCAAGGGGTGCCAATGATGTTTTGCTTGCGTCCTTAAACGAACAAAAAAACCTCACGGTCTTTCTTAAAAACTGCAAAAACCCAAAAAATGACTTTTTTCAGTAATTTGTCAAAATGAGTTGACGAAACAGGGAAAAAAGGCTATAATACTTAAGTTAAATATTTTCATTTGGAGGCAAAAAATGGACATTTTATATTCTAATTTGCTCAACATCGAATGGCAGCAAGTTGTAATGTGGCTCATCGGTGCCATCCTTATCTATCTTGCCATTGCCAAAGATATGGAGCCCACACTTCTTCTCCCCATGGGATTCGGAGCAATCCTTGTAAATCTTCCCGAGTCAGGCGCTATTGCCACTCTTCAGACGCTTTTTAATGCGGGCATAGACAATGAACTTTTCCCGCTCATTCTCTTCATAGGCATTGGTGCCATGATCGATTTCGGACCCCTTCTTTCCAATCCGAAGCTCATGATTTTTGGTGCGGCAGCTCAGTTTGGTATCTTCTTTACTCTTTGTGCCGCTTCAATGTTTTTCGATATCAATGATGCTGCTTCAATTGCAATCATTGGTGCAGCCGATGGTCCCACCTCAATTGTTGTTGCAAGCAAGCTTGGCTCAAAATACTTAGGCTCAATCATGGTGGCTGCCTATTCCTACATGGCTCTCGTTCCCATCATTCAGCCACCTGTAATCAAGCTTCTCACCACCAGAAAAGAGCGTATGATTCGCATGCCTTATGTACAGAGACCTGTATCACAGAAGGCAAAGATAATCTTCCCCATAGCTCTCACTGTAATTGCAGGCATAGTTGCCCCCGAGTCCGTGTCACTTGTCGGCTTCCTCATGTTTGGTAATCTCATCCGTGAGTGTGGTGTGCTCAATTCTCTTTCCGAAACAGCTCAGTAGGTTCTTGCAAACCTCATCACCATTTTCCTTGGCATAACAATTGCCCTCAAGATGCAGGCAGAGCTTTTCCTCACCACTCAGACACTTCTCATTTTGGGTCTCGGTCTTTTTGCTTTCATTTTCGACACTGCCGGTGGCGTGCTTTTTGCAAAGTTTATCAACCTCTTCTCCAAAAACAAAATCAATCCCATGATTGGTGCAGCAGGCATATCTGCATTTCCCATGTCGGGCAGAGTTGTTCATAAAATGGGACTCAAGGAAGATCCCCAGAACTTTTTACTTATGCATTCAATGGGAGTTAACGTATCGGGCCAGATTGCCTCGGTTATTGCAGGCGGACTGATTCTTAATTTCTTTATGTGATAGGAGGCCAATATGAATCCTTTAAATTTTGTATCCAATCTCAGATATATGGGCGCAGGAATGCTCAGCATTTTCATTGTTATCGGAGTAATTATTCTCGTAACTCTTCTTCTCAACAAGCTTTTCAAAGACTAACAATCATAAAACGACTTGCCTTTGCAAGTCGTTTGGTTTAATACGGAGGTTTACAATGAACACTAAAAATTTTTTTGGAAAATACATATCTCTTTTCCTCATCCTTGCAATCTTTTCCTGTTCAGCTTTCCTTGTATCGTGTGCAGATAAAACAGAAAACATTTCAGTAGAGAAGGCTGAAGGCAGCCTTGTCATTTCGGTAGGGGAGGACGAGCTCTCCGACGGTGACATAAGCCTGCTTGACCATATGAAAAAGCTCGAAGAAAAGGGAGAGTTCACCTTCACCGTCTCCGATGGCATGATAACATCCATAGACGGTGTCAGAAACACCGACAAATACTGGATGCTCTACACCTCCGACACCGACAATTCCAACTCCGCATGGGGCACTGTTACCCACGATGGCAACACATACAGCTCAGCCTCCTGTGGTGCAAAAGAGCTCATCATAAAACCTGACCACACATACATCTGGCTATACAAGGCGGTGAACTGATGAACAGGGCGACAATCATCACCAGAGTCAGCCTCTGCGTTGCAATGCTCATCGGTGCCCAGCTTGCTCTCGGCAGCGTTGCAGGCATAGAAATTGTATCGGTGCTTCTTGTTTCGTTCAGTTTCTCTTTTGGCGTTTCAACCTCGCTTTTAATAGCCACAACCTTTTCGCTTCTGAGGTGCCTCATTTTCGGCTCATATATAAATGTCATATGCTTGTATCTCATCTACTACAATCTCCTCTCTCTCTGTTTTGCCCATCTTGGCAAAAGATTTAAAAAACAGACGGGATTGAAACAGATTGCAATTGTCACAGCCTTGTCAGTGTTATTCACTGTGTTTTTCACTCTTTTAGACGATGTACTGACTCCTCTTTTCTATGGCTTTACAAAAGCTGCAACGGTCAGCTATTTCTATGCATCTCTCTACACTGCGTTCACCCACACTCTTTGTGTCGGAGTTAGTGTTTCAGTACTTTTTAAACCACTTACACGTGTCCTTTTAAAAATTAAAGTTTTTAAATAAAAATGCTTTAAAAAATCCGTGAAATTTCTTATATTTCCCGGATTTTTTTGTTTGTTCTTTTAGTCGGAAAAAGGTATTGATTTTTACATAAAAGTAATATATAATTACATTGAATTATTATATATGACACATACGTATAGAAAGGATTTTTACTATGAACACCGATACAAAACCGTCAATTTTTCTTATGGGTGACTCCATAGTTGAGCAGTGCAGAGATGACGAATATCCCCGTTGGGGTTGGGGGATGGCTCTTCCTCACTACATACTCCCTCAATATCAGGTGATAAACCATGCACACTCGGGCTGGACCACTAATCACTTCCTCCAGAAATTCGATAAGGAAGAATGCCTTTGGGACACTATAATACGAGATGTCAAAAAAGGTGACTGGGTTATCATTTCCCTCGGTGTAAACGATGCAAGCGTTGTCAACGAATATCGCACCGATGCCGAAACCTATCGCAAAAATCTAACCTTCTTCACCGAAAAGATAAGAGAAAAGGGCGCAGATGTAATATTTACCACTCTTTCTCTCCGTGGCGGCGATGCCGATTCAGAGCTTGGCTGGGACTATCAGCTCACCGACAATCCTCAGGATGAAGATATGGACAAACGCTGGATGCTTCGCACAAAGGTGCTTTGTGAAATAGCAAAAGACTTAAATGTTGAAGTTATGCAGTTTGGCGCAGAACTCAAAAAAATCTACGAAAAAATGTATCAGGACTACATGGCATCCCATAAAGATGCAACAGTAGCCGAAGGCAGAAACTATGTGAGATTTTTCTTCAATCTCTACAATAAACCGCTCAATGCTCCCATAGAAGAAGGCGGATATGCCATCAATAAACCCGAGAAAAAAGACGACAGCACACATCTCAGTGTCAGAGGCGCAAAAGTGTATGCACGCACTGTGGCAAAGCTTATTTCCGAGTCAGGTACAGGACTTGCAAAATGGATAGACACAGAAATGTTATAATATAAAAGGAGATAATAAAATGAGTACTCTTAATTTAGAAAAATTAGCAGCTATCAAAAAAGAAGAAATCAAAAACCCCGAAAGATACCTCGGCGAGAAAAAAATGACAAAAGAAGTGCTCGAGGCAGCTCTTTCTGATGCTCTCAAAAAAATTGATCAGCTTTGGGATGATATGGGCGGACTTTTCCCTGCTGAAAGCAGTGTGGATAATGTTTACCCTGCAGTTGAAAATGACAGAGGCTGGAACGAAGGCTTCTGGACAGGTATGCTCTGGCTCGCATATGAAGCCACAGGTGATGAAAAGTACAAAGAAAGAGCACTTTCCCACCTTCCAAGCTATGAAAAGAGAATAGATGAAAAACTCGGCACCACCACTCACGATATGGGATTTATCTACATCCCCTCCTGTGTTGCTGCCTATAAGCTCGAAGGCAACGAACAGGGCAAACGCTCTGCTATCAAAGCTGCCGATCATCTTCTCGGTCGTTACATAGAAAAAGGTGAATTTATTCAGGCCTGGGGCGAAGTTGGTGCATCTCTCCGACTCATCATCGACTGTATGAATAACATTCCTCTCCTTTTCTGGGCTTCCGAGGAAACAGGTGACAAAAACTATTATGAAAAAGCCTACAATCACGCTATAACCACCATCAACAATATCATCCGAGAAGATGCTACAACACATCACACCTTCTTTTTCACTCCCGAAGGTGAACCACTCCACGGTAAAACAGCTCAGGGTGCAAGCGATGACAGCTGCTGGGCAAGAGGTCAGGCATGGATAGTTTCAGGTCTCCCACAGACCTATAAATACACCAAAAATCCCGAGTTTGTGCCACTTTTTGAAAAGCTTGCAAATGTATTTATCAACCGTCTCCCCGAAGATTTTGTACCTTTCTGGGATCTCATATTCACCGATGGTGACAATGAAGAACGCGACTCCGCATCAGGCGCAATCGCATCCTGTGGTATCCTTGAAATGCTCGACCACATTGAAGACGAAAAGGTTCGTGCTGTCTACGAGGGTGCAGTTGATAAAATTATGTATTCTCTCTATACCAAATACAGCACCAAAGACACTCCAGAATCAAACGGTCTTCTTCTTCACGCAGTATATAACAGAAGAGGCGGCTTCGGCGTAGATGAATGTAACATCTGGGGATGCTACTACTATATGGAAGCTCTTGTACGTCTCCTTAAAGGAACAAAAGCTTACTGGTAATATTTTATCATTATATTTATTTAATGGAGATTGTCTCATATGGATAAACAACAAATTAAAAATTTAGTCGATTCACTTTCACTTGAAGATCTCATAGGTCAGGTGTTATCTATCGTCATTCCCGGTAACCTTACCGATGAAGCTCTTGAAAAGCTTGAAGCTGACCTTGCCTATATGAAACCGGGTGCTGTTTTTGTCAACAGCTTGTCGGCTGAAGATATCAAAAAGGTTATAGATCTTACCAATAAATATACAAAAGTTCCCGTAATTGTTCAGGCAGACACCGAAAACGGGCCTTTCCCCTGTGTCAAAGACTGTTCTCACCGTCTTCCAAGAGCTATGGCATGGGGAGCTTGTGACGACGCCACTCTTATAGAAAAAGGTGGCGAGGCAACTGCACAGCTTTGCCGCAAAAATGGCATTCACTGGGCCATGGCACCTGTTGTCGATATCAATCTTTTAAAGGATGACCCCGTAACCTGCACAAGAGCCACTTCCGACTCGCCAAAGCAGGTTGTAAAAATTGCAGGAGCCTATCTTCGTGGCCTTCAGAAAAACGGACTCATGGCAACTGCCGCAAAGCATTTTCCCGGTGGTGGATGCTCCGACATAAACGGACATTTTGGCACAGGTGTAATTTTGCAGTCCCGTGAACAGTGGTTTGACACCTATGGCTATGTCTATAAAGAAATCATGAAAGACAATCCCGTATCCATCATGACAGCTCACATATCGGTTCCTTCGCTCCAAAGTGACAGTGAAAATTCCGGCATAGCAGGCTATATTCCTGCCACTGTAAGCTACGACCTCACAACAAGGATTCTCCGTGAGGAGCTTGGCTATGAAGGCTGCATCATTTCCGATGCGCTTTCAATGGTTGGCGTAGCAGCCATAGTTCCCGAAGAGAGACTCCCCATCGAGTTTTTAAATGCCGGCGGCGACATGGCTCTTATGGTTGAACCTTCATATGTAGACATCATAAAAAGCGCAGTAGAGCGTGGAGAGGTTTCAGTTGAGCGACTTAAAGATGCAGCAGAGCATGTCTTGGCTGTCAAAGATTTTGTCGGTCTTTTAGATGACTCTCAAAAGGAAGTTGAAGTAACAGAAGACATCGAAGCAATTGCCACAGAGATTGCCAACAAAAGCATAACTGTTGTAAGAAATATCGACGATGTTTTCCCGCTCAACCTCAAAGCAGGCGACCATGTTCTTGTCTGCAACCTTGTATGCAGAGATATGATCACTCCTTATCGTCCTTCCTTCGATCCCTTCAAAGAAGCTCTGGAGAAGAGGGGCATAAGAGTTACTGCACTTGTAAATCCCACCCATCGTGACATAGAAAAGGTATACACCGAAGACTATCCCGACGCTGTCCTTTGCAATCTTCGCCATTCCGAAGAAGATTCCACAGGCAGCTCAATGCGTCTCACATGGGATAATGCCATGACTCTGTGGAGAGGCTATATCTTCAAGCATCCAAAGGTTATCTTCACATCCTTTGGCGATCCATACAAACTCTATGAACTTCCATATCTGAAAACATACATCAATGCATATTCATCCACCAAAGAAAGCCAGGAAGCAGCTGTAAGAGCAATCCTTGGCGAGATTAAAGCCGAGGGCAAAAATCCTGTAAGACTTGACGGTGTTTTCGAATGTGAAGTATAGCCCAATGGCTAATCAAAAGCTCCCTCATCAGGGAGCTTTTTTTGAACATCAGTTTTTTGCTGTTTGTACGAAACTAGCATGCTTTTTACATAACTACCAAATTTATTACAAGTATATTACAAATGATTTTTTGTGTTGCTTTGAATATTTCAGTGTGTTAGAATACACGCGAATAGCCTAGAAAACTATAATTTTCATCTATATTTTATCGCAGAGAGCGAGGTAATTTTTATGAATATCAAAAAGCTTCAGGACGGTATTTATCACATCTTCGATGGCGATCCGAACGCATCCATGCTCACACGCTACGGTATTTTAAAGCTTGGCGTTGAGGGTGATGACAATGACGGTGCTATTGAAGTAACAGACAAAGGTATTACTTTTCATGCATCCAAAGGCGATGTAACCTTTGCAAAAACATCAACCGGTGAGGGCTATGCTCTCACAGCACAGCTTGACAAAAAAGAAAGACTATTCGGTGGTGGCGATGCCAACCGTAAACAGCTCATGCTCAGAGGCCTTAAAGTAGACATCTGCGTAGATGACTACGTATCCTATGGACCTATGCCAATCATCCTTTCCGACAAGGGCTGGGCAATCCTTTTAAACACTACATACAACAGCCGCCTCGACTGTGGTGCAACCAATCCCGATGAGCTCAAAATGAGTGTCAAAAAAGGTGACATCAACATCTACCTTTTCAAAGCAGACTCTCTCAAAGGCCTCATCGATAAACTCACCACTGTTACAGGCAAACCTACCATACTTCCCAAATTTGCCTATGGTCTTGCAATGGTCAACAACGATGAAAACATAAACTCTCGCGAACTCCTCTGGGATGTAAAGGCAACCCGTGACGAAAAATTCCCCTGCGATGTTATGGGCCTTGAGCCCAAATGGATGGAAACCTTCTACGATAAATCCATCGATAAAAAATGGGATAAAAATCGCTTCTATGTTCCGGGCTGGGCACCTCAGGCAGGTGACTTCACATTCTTCTATCCTCTCCGAATGATGGGCATGCAGCTCTCGCTGTGGCTTTGCTGTGACTATGACCTTCTATGGTATGAAGATGGTTTAACAGAGCAAAAAGAAGAAAACAAAAAGAAGGATATCAACCTTCACATCGTTGACGAACACCTTTCCGAAGGTGTTAAGATGGACAAAATTACCCACAAAGATACCCCATGGTTTGAACATCTCAAAAAGTTTGTAGACCAGGGTGTGTCTGCATTCAAAATGGATGCTGCCATGCAGGTTCTCCATCATCGTGACCGTCTGTGGGGCGGCAAATACCTCGACGAAGAAGTACACAATGTATATAACGTTCTCCTTTCAAGACAGATGGTTGATGGCTACAAAGACTATACAGGCCGTCGTCTCCACTACAACACTGCCGGCATATATGTAGGCTCACAGCAGTTCAGTGCATCCTGGGCAGGCGACACAGGCGGCGAAGCTGACACAGTTCTTTCCATGATGAACCATGCAATGTGCGGTCACTCCAACACCACCGTTGACTTGGAAGTAAAATATGATCCTGCAATACACTACGGTTTCCTTCTTCCCTGGGCACAGTATATGTGCTGGTCAAGCTGGAAGTTCCCGTGGTTTATGGGTGACAAAAAGCAGAGCCTCATTCAGTACTATGCAAACCTTCGTTCCTCTCTCGTGCCCTACATCTACACCATGGCACGCAAAGCATACGACACAGGTCTTGCAATCCTTCGTCCTCTCGCTCTTATGTATGAAGACACCGATCGCTTCGACAATGTATTCAATGCCTACATGCTTGGTGACAATCTCTATGTCGGTGTGTTCGATATGAATCTCACACTCCCCGAAGGCAGATGGATCGACTTCTTCACAGGCGATGTATACGAAGGCAATCAGACGATTTCCTACACCATCCCCGAAGGTAAGGCAGGCGCACTCTTTGTAAAAGAGGGCAGTGTGTTTGTAACCATGAAGCCTCAGAAATATGTTCTCGAAAAAGAACATGACTACATCATAAATGTATACCCCGGCGCTGATGACAGCTTCTCTCTCTACGAAGACGATGGCTTCACCTATGACTACCGTGAAGGCAAATATTGCACCACCGATATCCGCATGGAAAACACCACTTCAAACGGATTTGACCTCACAGTTTGCGCTCGTCAGGGTTCATATAGCGGCCGACCTGACAACGGTCACGATATTGCCAACAAC
>JAZNBF010000082.1:0-10242 GCA_045586905.1 Clostridia bacterium | reverse complement strand
AAAGGCTGTTCATCACCTTTGCGAGAACTACGGATTTGAAGCTGTAAAACACGACTTCTGGAGCTATGCTTTTGAACAATTTCAGGATACTCTCAAGAACAAGAATAAAAGCGGCTACGAACACAGAAAATGGTGGCTTAAAGAAATCAGAAGTGCCCTTGCAAGCGATGGCTATTTCCAGACAGGCTGCGACATCGTTATGGGTAATCCCTTCCTTGGCGAATATTTCACAAACTACCGCTATGGCATAGATGTAGGTTCCGGCAACTGGCAAAATGTAAAAACCAACTATCTCTGGGGTGCAGCATGCTTTGCTACCCACACAGGCGACCTTTTTGTGCCAAACAGTGACTCTGTGGGTACCTTCCCCGGTCTCACCGAAGACGAAGCAATGTTTAACATCAACTACTGCCTCACCACACACAGTATGGTGGAAATTGCAGGTAAATTAAGTCAGGCAACCGATAAGGGAAGAGTAAAAATACTCAAAAAAGCAGTATGTAACCCCAACAACGGTCAGGATGTATATTTTGCAGGCTATGACTATCGCAGGAAGGAATACTGCGTGCCTGAGGTAATGTATTTCAAAACTCCTCACTTCTCAACTCTTGAAAATGCACTCGGTCTCCCCGTAAGAACCGTAGGTCTTTTCAACATTGAAGACGAAGCAAAAACAATCGGATTTGGCCTCGAACAGCTCGGACTTGAAAAAGGCAAATACATTCTCACCGATGTGTGGAGTGGCGAGCAGTTTGAAATTAAAGACTACATAGATTTTGAAATCGGCGCTCACGCAAGCAGACTTTTTGCAGTGAGCAAAAAAGAAAGCCTCTGCCTCTACGATGCAAACATCAGAGTCAACAGCATAAAAGTTGAAGGCAAGACAATGGAGCTTGAGCTCGACTATGCGACAAGCGATGTAGAGTTTACATTCTCCAAAAATGTAAAGAAAATCGAACAAAATGGCAAAGAAATTGCATTTACCAAAGATGGCAAAAAGACCGTTTTGGCAAATGCAGAAAAAGGCATTTTAAAAGTTACTTTCTGATATCTCGCTCAAAAACCGATGTAATAAAACCATCACCTGCTTTCTATAATTTATAGAGGCAGGTGATTTTTTTGTATCGCTACATAAGCTTAATTATTATATTTTTTCTCCTCTTTCCTCTTGGGGGCCACAGTGCTCCGTCTGTAAGTGCTGAGGCAGCCATTGTCATTGAAAACTCAAGCGGAAGGGCAGTCTGTAATAAAAATGCCGACAGACGCATGCCGATGGCAAGCACCACCAAAATTATGACAGCAATCTGTGCCATAGAAAACACACACCCCGATAAACTCATCACCGTAAACGATGCCGCAGTCGGCATAGAAGGTTCAAGTGTATATCTTGCCAAAGACGAAAAAATAACCATAAAAGACCTTCTCTATGCAATGATGCTGAATTCCGGCAACGATGCCGCCACAGCTCTTGCCTGCGAGGTGTCGGGCTCGGTAGAGAAGTTTTCTGTTCTCATGAATAAAACTGCCCAAAGGATAGGTGCCAAAAACACCCACTTCACAAACCCCTCGGGGCTATATGAAGAAAACCACTATACCACTGCATCCGACCTTGCTCTCATTACCTCATATGCACTAAAAAATCCTCTGTTTTCTGAAATTGTCTCCTCAAAAGAAAAGACTATAACAAATGGTGACAAAGACTATCCGAGAAATCTGAGAAATCACAATAAGCTTTTGTGGCAATACGAGGGATGCACAGGCGTCAAAACAGGCTACACCAAAAAATGCGGCAGATGCCTTGTGTCGTCTGCAACGCGTGACGGAGTGGAACTCACCTGTGTCACCCTCAATGCTCCCGATGACTGGAATGACCATAAAAGACTTTTAGACTATGGCTTTTCAAAGTGCAAAGAAATATGTGTTGCCAAAGAGAGCGATTATTGTATGTCTGTCACTTTGGGCAAAAACAACTCGCAGAGAGTCAAATTGAAATTTAAAGATTCACTCTTTTTTGTCAGGTTTTCCGATAAGCCAAACAATGTTTCCATAACATATCATATCAATGAAAATGTATCTTTTCCGCTTTCAGAGGGCGAAAGCATAGGGAAGGCATGTATTTATGCAGATGGGATTTTATGCTCCGAATCCGAGCTTTTGTGTGGTGAAAGTGTAATTTATGTTGAAGAAAAAAGTTTTTTTCAGATTTTTCGGGCTGGTTTAAAAGCGTTTTTTGATTTAGCAGTAAACAGTTTATAAAAATATGCAGAAAGTCAAAGAAAAACCCGAGTGGAGTAAAGAATAAAAAAGCGGGAGTTTTTTAACAAAAGCTCTCGCTTTTATGTGTCAAAGTGACATCATGGCTTGACAAACAGCTCGTTTTGGGCGATAATAAATATATAATCCACATCATTGAAAAGAGGCTTACTGAATTGAAAAAAGATTACAATAAAATAGGAGCATCATTACTTATTTTCCTTGGCTGGCTTATGTATTCCACATCATATCTCGGTAAAGTCAACTACTCTGCCAACATAGCTCAGATTATCGATTTCTACGGTGTGTCCAAGGCAGAAGCAGGCCTTGCACCCACATTCTTTTTCTTTGCCTATGGCATAGGACAGGTTGTAAACGGATTTTTGTGCAGTCGCTATAATATAAAGTGGACAATCTTTACAAGTCTCATTCTCTCGGGTGCTATCAATTTCACCATAGCCATAACCTCCACCTTCTGGATTGTCAAGTGGCTCTGGCTTGTAAATGGTTTTATTATGTCTATGCTCTGGCCGTGCCTCATAAGGCTTATGACCGAATCACTGTCAACGCGCTCACTCGGTAAGTCGAGTGTCATAATCGGCACCACTGTTGCCACAGGCACTATTGTCATCTATGCCCTCAGTTCAATTTATGCAATGCTTGGAAACTTCAAACTTGCTTTCTACACAGCCGCCATCGCAGTGGTTGTTGTAGCAATTATATGGCTGATGCTTTTTGAAAGAGCAACAGCCATGGCAAAGCTTGAAAAAAAAGTATATGACCATAACGAGGTTTCAGAAAACAAAAAGAATCAAACATCAAAATTTGAAGGCTCCGACAAAAAGTTTTTCTTTTTCTCCGTTTGTGTGTTGTGCTTTTGCGCCATAGGAGTAAATCTTGTAAAAGACGGTCTCATCACATGGGTGCCCTCACTTCTCAAAGACGAGTTTCATATGGCAGACTCTCTCTCGATACTTCTCACCTTGTTTTTGCCCATAGTTGCAATTTGCGGCAATGCATTTGCTCTTAAGCTGAAAAGTAAAATCCCCGACTACATAGTCCTTTGTTGTATTGTATTTGTAGTTATAGGAGTATTGACAGGCGTCATCATAGGAAGTCTTTCTTTAAAAAATGTAATCATGATTCTTTGTGGGCTCATTCTGGCAAGTCTTTTTGCATCTTCGCTCAACAGTCTCATCACAAGCATCTTCCCGCTTTTTATGCGCGATAAGATAAATTCTGGTCTTTTCTCGGGAGTGCTCAATGGCTTTTGCTATCTCGGAAGCACCATCAGCTCCTACGGTCTTGGCTACATTGCCGAGCTTGGTGGATGGTCAGCAGTTTTTTATTTCCTATTGGGACTATGCACTTTAATTTGCATAGTATGCTCTGTCTATATGATTGTAAAGGCAATCCTGAAAAAGAATATATATAATTAAAAGAGGTACAAGATGAAAACAATAAAAGATATTATATATGATGAAAAACATGATTTAAAACTTGACATATACCTTCCCGACAAAGACTCCTTCGATGTGTTTATCTATTTTCACGGAGGCGGATTTGAAAGGGGCACCAAGGCAAATGCCGAGCCCTTTGCACCCGATCTTGCAGAGGTGGGCATCGCCACAGTGAGCATTGACTATCGTATGTATCCAGATGCCCACTATCCTGATTTCATTGTCGATTGCGCCGCTTCGGTAGCCTGGGTGGTACAAAACATCGGCTCCTATGGCAAAGCCGAACATATTTTTGTTGGCGGAAGCTCGGCAGGTGGCTATGCTTCAATGCTTCTGTGCTTTGACAAGCGCTACCTTCAGACAGCTGGTGTTGATGCATCGGCAATCGATGGCTACATCCACGATGCAGGTCAGCCCACAGCACACTTCAATGTTCTCAAAGAAAAAGGCATCGATTCGCGAAGAATCATTGTCGACGAAACTGCTCCTCTCTATTATATAGGCATGGAAGACCAATATCCTCCCATGCTCTTTATCGTGTCCGACAATGACATGGAAAACAGGCTCGAGCAGACAAATCTTGTGATATCAACCCTAAAGCATTTCCGATATGATATGTCAAAGGTTCACTATAAGCTGATGAATTCCACACACTGTGCCTATCGCAGAAAATTTGACGAAAACAACAAAAACGAACTTGGCAAAGTGATAATTGAATTTATCAAAGTTTTGTTCAGATAAAAAGGGGACTTTCAGTATGGATTTTGTCACCTACGCTCAAAGTCATCAAACAAAAATCTGCCTGGAACTTTCCGGCGTTCGCTCACTCATCGAAAAGTGTGGCATGCCCGACAGGTCTTTTAAGATAATTCATGTTGCAGGCACAAACGGTAAAGGCTCTGTTTGCAGCTATCTCTGCGAGGGCCTTATGTTTATGGGCAAAAAAGTGGGCAGATTTTCATCTCCCGAGCTTTTCAGCGTCACCGACACCATAACCGTAAACGGTCTTCCCATAACAAAAGACGAACTTATTTCCATATATAGCTTCCTCGAACCTCTTTGCAAAGAGGTTGCAGAGGAAGAGGGCAAAGCACCGTCACAATTTGAGATAAATTTTGTGTCGGCACTTCTCTATTTTAAAAATATGGGTTGCAGCCATGCGGTCATCGAATGCGGCATGGGAGGACTTGGTGATGCCACCAACGCAATCGAGTCGTCAGAGGTGTGTGTGCTCACCAAAATTTCTCTCGACCACGAGGCCTACCTTGGCGACACTTTAGAGAAAATCACAGCCAACAAATGCGGCATAATCAAAAAAGGTTCCACTGTTTTCACCACATCAGCCAACAAAGATGTTATTGATGTTATAAAACAGCATTCGTCTGATAACAGACTTTTTGTGTCCGAATGTCCGCCATTCAAAATGGATGGCATGCACTCTCTTGTCCCCCTTGGCTCTTCGCTTATAAAGCTCTCTTTGGCAGGCACCCATCAGAGCGTAAATGCCAATCTGGCAAAAGATGTGCTCATCTTTCTCGGGGCAGACGAGGCATCTCTCACTCATGCTCTGTCGAGTGCAAAAAACCCTGCAAGGCTTGAAGAAATAGAGAAAAATGTCTTCTTTGACGGTGCCCACAATCCCGATGGTTTGTCCTCTCTTGTCGACACCATAAATTCCTCGGGCATAGATGGCAAACTTACTTTCGTTATAGGCTTTATGGCAGACAAGGACTACCACGCATCACTTATGCACCTGAAAAGACTGAATAACAAAAATTTTGAAATATACACCTCTCCCGTTCTGTCCAACCCCAGAAGCGAAACTGCATTAAAGCTTGCAGAGTGTGTGCGCTCTCTCGGATTTTCGGCAAAGGAATTTCCCGATGCAAAGTCTGCCATAGCCGAGGCAAAAAGAAGGGGAGATGCTACCTTTGTTTTCGGTTCACTCTATATGTACAAAGAGGTGATGAAATGAGACTGGATAAGCTCATTGCCAACAGCACCGCGTGGGGCAGAAAAGAAATAAAACAGTTTGTCAAAAAAGGGAAGGTGTCTGTAAATGGCAAAGTCATTTCCGACTCAGGCTTTCACGTTGACGAACAAAACGATACTGTAACACTTTCGGGCGAAAGAATTATCTATTCGCGCTATGCCTACCTCATGCTCAACAAACCCGATGGCTACATAAGTGCCACCTTCGATAAGCACTATCCCGTAGTCACCGACCTTGTCCCCGACGAATTTTCCCATCTCGATCTTTTCCCCGTGGGCAGACTCGACATCGACACCCATGGTCTTCTTCTCCTCACAAATAACGGTGACCTTGCCCACAGACTCCTGTCACCAAAATCACATGTTCCCAAGACCTACTTCGTGCGTTCTTCAAAACCTGTGACACCGTCCGACATAGAAGTTTTCAAAAACGGTATCACCTTAGATGCCGATTTCACAACCCAACCCTCTGTTCTTTCTACGTCATCTGACAATCCAAACGAGTCGGAAGTCACCATATATGAGGGCAAATTCCATCAGGTAAAACGCATGTTCGAGGCAATAGACAACGAAGTCATCTATCTCAAAAGACTTTCAATGGGGCCTATTTTTTTAGACTCTTCACTTCCCGAAGGCGAGTGCAGGCCACTTACCGAAGATGAAATACAGGCACTTATAAATATTTAAAAAGCGAGGCAGAAAAATGGATATAATAAAAACACTTGCAGAGCAGTTATCTCTAAAGGAAAAACAGGTTGCCGACACCGTCGCCCTCATAGACGATGGCAACACCATCCCCTTTATAGCCCGTTACCGTAAAGAGGTGACAGGCTCTCTCGACGACGAAATTCTGCGTAAACTTTATGACCGCCTTCTTTATCTGCGTTCTCTCGACGAAAGACGAGAGGAGATTATCCGTCTCATAGACGAGCAGGGCAATCTCACCGATGAGCTCCGCGAAAAAATTGAAAAAGCCACCATACTTCAGGAGCTTGAAGATATCTATCGCCCATATCGCCCCAAAAGACGCACCCGTGCAACCATCGCCAAAGAAAAAGGTCTTGAGCCTTTGGCAGAGCTCATATTCCTCCAGGCAGAAAAATCAGGCAATCCCTGCGACTTTGCTGCTCCCTACATAGACGAAGAAAAAGAAGTTTTCACCACAGACGATGCCATAGCCAGTGCCATGGATATCATCGCAGAAGTCATTTCCGACGATGCAGACCACAGGAAAACCGTTCGCCACATAACCTTTTCGCAGGGCTTCCTTTCTTCCAAAGCCGCCACCGAAGAGGACAGCGTGTATTCAATGTACTATGACTTTTCCGAGCCTCTCAAAAAGATTGCGTCCCACAGAGTCCTTGCAATAAACCGTGGTGAAGCCGAAAAAATGCTCACTGCCACTGTGAATGTCGACGACGAACTTATCATGTCAAAGCTTTGTGACGAAATCGTAAAAGATTCCATATTTTCCGCCATCATGACCGACACCGTCACCGATGCCTATAAACGCCTCATAAAGCCCTCCGTTGAACGCGAAATCAGAGCCGGTCTCACCGAAGAGGCAGGCGAGCAGGCAATAGGCCTTTTTTCCAAAAATCTCCATCAGCTTCTCATGCAGCCGCCCATGAAGGGCAAAACTGTTCTCGGTCTTGACCCCGGCTACCGTACAGGCTGTAAGGTGGCAGTTGTCGACGAAACAGGCAAAGTGTGCGACACAGGCGTTGTTTTTTGTACCCTCGAGCATCACGATAAGGAAAAAAGCCGCGAATACATAAAGAGCCTCATCAAAAAGCACGGAGTCGAACTCATTGCCATAGGCAATGGCACAGCCTCAAAGGAATCGGAGCTTTTTATTGCATCGCTTTTAAAAGAACTCGACACCAAGGTTTACTACATGATGGTTTCGGAAGCAGGCGCTTCTGTATATTCTGCATCAAAACTTGCAGCCGAAGAGTTCCCCGATTTCACTGTTGAACAAAGGAGTGCAACATCAATTGCCCGTCGTGTTCAGGATCCCCTTGCCGAACTTGTAAAAATCGATCCCAAATCAATCGGAGTAGGGCAGTATCAGCACGATATGAATCAAAAACGCCTTGCCGATGCGCTCGGTGGTGTTGTTGAAAACTGTGTAAACAGTGTTGGTGTCGACCTCAACACTGCATCAGCTCCTCTTCTTTCCTACATTGCAGGCATTTCCTCGCCCATTGCCAAAAACATTGTCAAATACCGTGAAGACAATGGCAAGTTCACAAGCCGCAAAGAGCTTTTAAAAGTAGCAAAGCTCGGCCCCAAAGCCTTTACTCAGTGCGCTGGCTTCCTCCGTATTCCCGAAGCCGACAATTTCCTCGATGCCACCTCAGTTCACCCCGAAAGATATGCCGAGGCAGAGGAGCTCATAAAAGAGCTCGGCTATACCAAAGAAGACATCTCATCAAACGGATTTTCCGACATAAAACTTCGTCTTAAGGGCATAGATGCCGATGCCTTCTGCGCCTCTCAAGGTATGGGCAGACCGACCTTCAATGATATTGTCGATTCACTCTCCAAACCGGGCAGAGACCCCCGTGATGAGATGCCAAAGCCTGTGCTTATGGAAGATGTAATGAGCATTGAGGACCTTAAGGCCGGCATGATTATGACAGGCACTGTAAGAAATGTCATAGACTTTGGAGCTTTCATAGACATCGGCGTTCATCAGGATGGTCTCGTTCACATATCTCAGATAAGCTCTAAGTTTATAAAACACCCCACCGATGTACTTTCAGTAGGTGATATTGTAAAAGTTAAAATACTGGACGTTGACCTTAAGAAAAACAGAATTTCGCTTTCCATGAAAGAATTGTAATTTATCGAGTCCAAAAAAACCGATTCAAAAAAGGTTTTTTTGTGCACAAACAACAAAGTTTTAAAGTCGGTTTTTACCAAAAGAAAAAACAGTGTTTTTTTCTTGTTAAATTGAACAAAAAAACGCTTTGATGAAGCTGAAAACTATACGTTTTATGCATATGCTCATTTGTGAAAAAACCGAAAAATGGCGATTTGTGCAATGTAAACAAATATTCAAAATAATTTTGGTCATTTACCCAATTAGCAAAAATCCATTTTTATGTTATAGTATAAGCATAAAATATATTGAACTTTCAGGAGGTCATTTCATATGGCAAGTTTAAATCTTAAAAACATTTACAAGACATATGCCGGCGGCGTTACAGCTGTTTCCGACTTCTGCCTTGATATTGAAGATAAGGAGTTTATCGTTTTAGTTGGTCCTTCAGGCTGTGGTAAATCAACAACACTCAGAATGATTGCCGGTCTTGAAGAAATCAGCCAGGGCGAATTATATATTGGCGACAGATTAGTTAACGATGTTGCTCCTAAGGACAGAGACATCGCTATGGTTTTCCAGAACTATGCTCTCTATCCTCACATGACAGTTTTCGAAAACATGGCATTCGCTCTCAAACTCAGAA
The DNA here is from genome assembly GCA_045586905.1 of Clostridia bacterium. Classification (GTDB taxonomy): domain Bacteria; phylum Bacillota; class Clostridia; order UMGS1810; family UMGS1810; genus RGIG1828. The sequence goes on along the minus strand of JAZNBF010000082.1, from coordinate 1,064 downwards.
AACGTCCTAAAGACGAAATCAGACAGCGTGTTACAGAGGCTGCTAAAATCCTCGACATCGAGCACCTTCTCGACAGAAAACCTGCTGCTCTTTCCGGCGGTCAGAGACAGCGTGTTGCTCTCGGTCGTGCTATCGTTCGTGAACCTAAGGTGTTCCTCATGGACGAACCTCTCTCCAACCTTGATGCCAAACTCAGAGTTCAGATGAGAACCGAAATTTCCAAACTCCATCACAAATTACAGACAACATTCATCTATGTTACCCACGACCTGACAGAAGCTATGACAATGGGTACAAGAATCGTTGTTATGAAAGATGGTTTTGTTCAGCAGATTGATTCCCCCATCAACCTCTACAACAAACCTGCCAACATGTTCGTTGCAGGCTTCATCGGTAGCCCCCAGATGAACTTCGCTACATGCGTAGCTGAAGAAGCAGACGGTGCAGTTACCCTCAGCTTTGCAGGCAACACAATCAAGCTTCCCGAAGGCGTTGCTACAAAGGTTAGAGAAGCAGACTGCATCGGTAAAGAACTCGTCCTCGGTATCAGACCTGAAGACCTCCACGATGAAGAAGCTTTCCTTTCTCTCAATCCCGATGCTGTCCTCGCAGCTCACGTTGAAGTTACAGAGCTCATGGGTGCTGAAACCTTCCTCTATGTTAAGGTTGGTGACAACAACTTCACAGCAAGAGTTGATCCCAGAAGCACAGCTAAAGTTGACGAAGACATCAAACTCGGTGTTGACCTCAACAAAATCCACCTCTTCGATAAAGAAACAGAGGTTGCTATTCTCAACTAATATTAACTTCAAAATACTGTCGCAAAATCTTGCGACAGTATTTTTTATGTTAAATTAAATAGATATTGTCATAATGACCAAATAATAAAAATGGCACATACTATAAAGGTATGTGCCATTTTATTGTATAATGAAAACCACGCGATAGTCGCGTGGTTCAATAGAGGTTAACCGATGAAAAAAATCCTCCATTTGTGTTAAAATAAAAATGACCTGCCAGTCAAAATAACAACACAAATGGAGGATTTTAAATGAATAATAACG
>JAZNBF010000081.1:0-53515 GCA_045586905.1 Clostridia bacterium | reverse complement strand
GACTGTTCAGATGCACAGATCATACCGTTATCAAATGTCTTAGAATGGATGATTGAGTTTACAGCGAGAAGAATGTCTGCACTGTCATCAATGATTGCAGGAGTGTTTCCGGCACCAACGCCAAGTGCAGGCTTACCGCTTGAGTATGCTGCCTTAACCATTCCGGGGCCACCTGTTGCAAGGATGATATCTGCTTCCTTCATTACTGTGTTTGTCATATCAAGGCTCGGAACATCAATCCAGTCGATGATACCTTCAGGCGCTCCGGCTGCAACTGCTGCTTCTAAAACAAGCTTTGCTGCTGCAATAGTCGAGTTCTTGGCTCTGGGATGAGGAGAAATTATGATGGCATTTCTGGTTTTTAATGCAAGCAGGCATTTGAAAATTGCAGTAGAAGTGGGATTGGTTGTGGGAATGACTGCGGCAATTACACCGATAGGTTCAGCAATTTTCTTTATGCCATATGCCTTGTCTTCTTCAATGATGCCACAGGTATTGGTTTCTTTGTAGGCATTGTAGATATACTCTGCTGCTTAGTTGTTTTTGATAACCTTATCTTCTACAACCCCCATGCCGGTCTCGGTGACAGCCATTTTTGCAAGTGGTATTCTTGCTTTGTTTGCTGCTGACGCTGCTGCAAGAAAAATTTTGTCGACCTCTTCCTGAGTGTAGGTTGCAAAAATTTTCTGGGCTTTCTTTACATTAACAATTGCCGTTTGCAATTTTTCTACACTGTCTATTATTTCATATGCTTTCTTTTTCATTTAACGCCCTTCCTTTTGATGATTTATTTTCTTGTTTTGGAAATTGCTGACATTTTGACAATGTTTTAGCAATATCTTGACAATATTACGTTATTATTTTAACACTTACAATACTACTTGTGAACTATTAAAATGTTTTAGGGGTATATCGGAATTGATATACCCCCTGGAACAAAAAATCACCTCTGCTTTGCCGGGTGTTCTAATGGGTACTCAGCATATCAGAGGTGATTTTCACATATGTTTTTCTTTCGAATTCAGAAGTTCTTTCAAAAAAAGCTTATCCAAAGCTGTGCGTTTATATCCTTTTTTGTGTATAAGAACATCACGATATATCTTTTTGTTGTCGACGCAATCGCACTGCACAAGATTGTAGCGTTCGAGAAACTTTTGAGGAACAGGGGAACACCACATAAAAGTCTCCGGATTTCCGGACAGAAGTCCAAACTGACTTGCACGCTCAAAGATGAATATTCTTCGATTGATATTGTCAGGAAGCTCCTCTTTTATTACTCTCGAGAGAGAAAGTGACGGAACATAGGGATCGGCATGGGCAATCTCGATATAGTCAACAAGGTCATCATATGAAATATCTTCTTTTTTTGAAAGCGGGTTGTCACGACTGACAATGAGCCGGTAGTTAAACTCAGTTATAAATTCGCAAGCAAGCCCCTTTTCTTCAAGCATCTGTTTGAAGTGCTTTTCGTAATTCTTTGCATAGCGAATGATGCCCAGATGGTATCCCGAATCGAGAATATTGGTTATTGTTCTTTTTGAGTTTGTTTCTTTATAGAAAAGTTCTACCGGGTTTTTATCAAGCTTCTTCGAAAAACGTATAAAAGCTTCAGAAATATAGGATGATCTTGGAACAGAAATTGAAAAAATCTGTTTTTTTACGCCACCTGATGTGTACATCTTTTCTACTTGTTCTATCTGATTTAATATTGTCTTTGCATAGTTCAAAAACTCCTCACCTTCCGGTGTGAGAGTCACGCCCGTTGAGCTTCGTTCAAATATAGATATGCCCAAATGCGCCTCAAGCTCTTTTATTGAACGACTGAGGTTTGGCTGGGCAATCAACAGTGACTCGGCGGCTTTGTTGAATGAACCTTTTTTTGCAACCTCAAATGCATATTTCATGTGTAATATATTCATTATGACACCTGATTTCATTAGATTGTTATTATTTTAACATAAAACATCATTTTTATCAAGTCATTATAGAAAAACGACTCTTTCCTAAAAAAGAGTCGTTTTTGATTTATTCATAAATTACTGCAAAGATGTTATCTGACGAAACTTCGAGAAGGGTTTTGCCACTTATTTCGGGTTTCCCGACAGTTGACACAAGAATATATGCCATTTCATTTTGACTTTTACGAACAAATTTTATAAAATGGTCGCCTGTTTCTATGAAACTGATATCTCCGTTTTTTATGGCATTGTTTCCGTTTTTTAAAGATGTCAGACTTTTATAGAAGCTTCTGTGTGCTTCGTTTTGATGTTCCCACTGAAAAAAGCATCGGTTTAACGGATCTTCAAACCCCTCCATCCCTATTTCGTCACCATAATAGATGCATGGATTGCCGGGGAGGGTAAATTCTAAAAGTGCTGCGACTTTTGCTAAAGCAAGTGCCCTTTCCAGCTCTTTGCCCTGCAATTTGAATTTTGCTTTTTCTTCTTTTGTCATGCCCTCACCTTTTTTGGACAAAGCAGTGATTATTCTTGGTGTGTCGTGAGTTGAAAGAAGATTCATGAGACAATCTAAAACGGGACGGGGATAATTTTCGCAAATAGTCATTATCCTGCGGGCAAATTCACTGCCTGTGATTGCGCCTGTGACAAAGCCTGAAATTGCATCTTTGAACGGATAGTTCATTACGGAGTCAAGCTCTGAATGAGAAAAATATTTTCTGCGTTTGTCATAGCTTATTTTGTTTGATGCATCTTCCCACACTTCCCCAATTAAAATAGCATCGGGTTTGACCTCTTTTAATTTTTTGTGAAAAGCAGCGATAAATTCATCGGGGAGCTCGTCGGCAACATCGAGGCGAAAACCATCGGCACCAAGATTCAACCAGTGGCAGAGTACGCTGTTGGGAGAATGGATTATATAGTCCATATAGCTTTGATTGAGTTCGTTGACGCAAGGCAATGTGTCGATGCCCCACCATGATGTGTAGGCATGGGGATAGTTCTGAAACTGATACCACTGTCTGTATGGTGAATCAGGATTACTGATTGCACCGTTTCCGAAAATGTAATTTTTGTCGAAATAGACACTGTTACTGCCTGTGTGGGAGAAAACTCCGTCGAGGATAATTTTGATGTCAAGCTTATGCGCCTCGTCGCACAGAGTTTTGAAATCATCTTCACTTCCAAGCAGAGGATCGATTCTTTTGTAGTCGGCAGTATCATAGCGATGGTTAGAATATGCCATGAAAATGGGATTGAGATATATTATGCCCACACCCAGATCTCTGAGATACGGAAGTTTTTGAGTGATACCCATAAGATTTCCGCCGAAAAAATCGCTGTTTGTTATCTGTCCGTCTTTGTTTGGCAAATACACGGGGGTGTCGCTTACATCGGCGTGTACATCATATGGCATAAGCTTTCCCTGAGGTTTAACATCGCCTGATTTTGCAAATCTGTCGGGGAAAATCTGATACATTACCCTGCCTTTAAAGCACGATGGGGTGTCGTAGTTTTTATCAAAGCAAGTGAGCTGCCACAAATCACCATAACCGATGTTTGTGTCGTCTCCCTGTTTGAAAAGGTCGAATGTTTCATTTTGGGTGGCGATGGTGAAATGGTAAAAGTACAGGTTACATGCAAAGAGAGAAAACTCAGCAGTATAAACCACATAGTCACCATCTGTGAGCTCTGATTTAAACGGTACCTTCATGTTGAATCCGCTTTCGGAGCTAATGGAGAGATACACCTCTTTGGTGTGACAGCTAATTGGAATTTTAATGCGTAATGTGCATAGTTCATTTTGCCTGAGACAACCAAAGGGGGTTTTGTGATATAAATCTTTGCTGTTATATAATATTCGCATGTTTTAATATTTTATATGCCAGATATTATCGGCATATTCTTTGATGGCTCTGTCGGAAGAAAAGATACCCGACTTTGCAATGTTGACAAGTGACATACGGGTAAAATCAAGCTTTGAACGATAAGCCTTTTCTGCATCTTCGTGTGCTCTTGCATAATCGGCAAAGTCGGCAAAAATCATAAACCTGTCGGCAACTCCGAAATCGTTTGTGACAAGAGAACGTCTGATATCATCAAAATCAGCACCTAAAATGCCGGATTTGAGCATGTCGAAAGCCTGCTTTAATTCGGAATTTGAACTAAGATAATCCATTGGGTGATAACCACTTCTCCAAAGTTCCTCTGCCTCATCTGCACGCAGGCCAAAGAGAAAGATGTTGTCATCTCCCACTTGCTCATGAATTTCTACATTGGCACCATCGAGTGTGCCCAAAGTGACTGCACCATTAATCATAAGTTTCATATTACCTGTGCCCGATGCTTCTTTGCCTGCAATGGAAATCTGTTCGGAGATATCTGCGGCAGGAATGATAAGCTCTGCAAGAGATACTTTGTAGTCCTCAATAAATACAACCTTGATTTTGTCACGAACATCGGCGTCGGAGTTAACCAGTTCTGACACTGCAACAATCAGACGAATGATCTGCTTTGCCATGATATAGCCTGCAGATGCCTTTGCTGCAAATATAAAGGTTCTTGGCACATAGTCGCCTTTGGGATTATTTTTGATTTTATTGTAGAGACAGAGAATGTGAAGCACATTCAAAAGCTGACGTTTATATTCATGGAGGCGTTTTACCTGAACATCAAAAATGGAATGAGTGTCAACATTGATGCCATTTGCCTCTGCGATATATCGGGCAAGACGGACTTTGTTGTTATATTTTATTTCGCCGAGCTTTGAAAGTACACTTTCATCACTGGAATATTTTAAAAGCTTTTCAAGATTGGTGCTGTCTTTTTTAAAGCCATCACCTATAAGCTCTGTGAGGTATGCTGTGAGCTCGGGATTTGCCTGACATAGCCATCTTCTGTATGCTATGCCATTGGTTACATTAGTGAATTTTTCGTTAGCTATATTATAATAGTCATTGAAAATGCCCGTTTTCAAAATTTCACTGTGAAGTTTTGATACACCGTTTACCTTATGACAGGCACAAAGACAAAGGTTTGCCATGCGGATTTCGCCATTTGCAACGGGTGCCATATAGTCAATCTTGGCTATATCGCCGGGATAAATCAAATTGAGCTTGGCAAGCAGACGACGGTTAATTTCACACACTATCTGATGAATTCGGGGAAGCTGCTCTTTGAAAAGACTTTCGTTCCATCTCTCAAGAGCTTCGCTCATGACTGTGTGATTTGTATAGCTGAGGGTGTCGCAGGTGATTTTCCATGCATCGTCCCAGCCATAGTCATATTCATCTATGAGTATGCGCATAAGCTCGGGCACACAAAGAGCAGGATGAGTATCGTTTATATGAATGGCCACTTTTTCGGAAAGGTTATCAAGTGTGCCATAGTGCTTCAGATGACTTTTTATGATGCTTTGAAGTGATGCAGATACCAGCAGGTATTGCTGTTTAAGCCTGAGAATTTTTCCTGCGATATGATCGTCGGCAGGGTAAAGAACCTTTGAAATAACTTCTGCCATGTTGTTTTCTTCAAGAGATTTGGCATATTCTCCTCGGGAAAAGGCTGCCATATCAAAACGGTTTATAGATTTGGCACTCCACAGAACAAGCTTATTGACTGCATCGGTATCGTAGCCTGAAATATACATATCATATGGAACAGCCATTACTGAGGTATAGTCTGTGTGAGAAATCTTGAACTTGCCATTATCATCGTAGCCATTTACACGCCCGCCAAATTTTACCTCGACTGCCTCGTCTTCTCTTGAATTTAACCACACATCACCCATGCTGAGCCAGTCGTCGGGGAACTCCATCTGCCATCCGTCTACTATTTTTTGCCTGAATATGCCGAATTCATATCGGATGGAAAAACCCGTGCCGGGAAGTCCCACACTTGTCATTGAATCGAGATAGCATGAGGCAAGACGCCCAAGGCCACCGTTGCCAAGACCTGCATCGGGTTCCATGGCATACATGTCTTGAATGTCAAACCCGCATTTTTTAACTGCTTTGGAAAAAGCTTCTTCCATTCCAAGATTATAGAGGTTATTGCGAAGTGAAGTGCCAACCAAAAATTCCATCGACATATAATATACCTGTTTGTCGCCATTTTTGCGATATTTGTCGTGAAACTTTTTGCGTTTTGCGGCTAAAAGATCGTGCACAACAGTGCAGAGAGATTTGTACACTTGCTGAGATGTGGCTTCTTTAATGTCGCAACCAAAAAGTCTTTCACAGGCAGCCGATAGCAATTCAAGCTCGGTGAGTTTTTTTGTTTGTTGTGAAGAAGTTACTTTTTTAGATGATTTTGAAGCAGAGACCTTGGTTGTTTTCTTTTTTGCCGATGCAGATTTTTTGTTTTCCATTACAATCTCCTATTCTGTTATTTCATTATACAGACTTAAATACTCTCTTACTGAGTTTTTCCAGCCAAAGTTGTATTTCATAAGGTTTTTAATGTGTTTATCCCACTTTTCGCGATTGCCATAAAAATCAATGCACCTGTCAACTGCTCCTAGCATATCGTGGGCGTTGTAGCCCTTGAAAGTGAAACCTTTTCCTTCTAATGTTTCTACATTGAGCGGAGGCACAGTGTCGACAAGGCCGCCTGTTTCACGAACAATGGGCACAGTGCCATAGCGCATCGCAATAAGCTGAGTGAGTCCGCAAGGCTCACTTTTGGATGGCATAAGAAACATATCGGCACCTGCGTATACTTTGTGTGCAAGGTCGGGACTAAATGTGATGTTTGCCGACATTTTTTCGCTATGAATATAGGCGTGAAAATTGAACATATCCTCATATTTACTGTCACCTGTACCTATGACTACAAACTGCAGATTTCTTTGCATTAAATCGCCCATAACATATTCTACAAGCTCGAGTCCTTTATGACTTACAAGCCTCGAAATCATAGCTACAACCGGCACATCTGAAGAAATGGGAAGACCAAGCATTTTTTGAAGTTCTGCTTTATTTTCTGCCTTGCCTGAAAGGTCTGACGAGGTATAATTGTTAAAAATCAGCTTATCTTTTGAAGGATTATAAACCTCTGTATTTATGCAGTTTGTGATGCCTGACAGTTTATATTCATTTTCTTTTAAAATATTCTCAAGGCCATGAGCAAAATAAGCATGGCGTATTTCGTGGGAGTAGGTTTTTGACACGGTGGTAACCTTATCTGCCATGACTATTGCACTTTTCATTAGGTTAATACAGTTATTATAGGTCAAAACATTTCTGTAATATTCGTCGGCACCGATTACATCTTGCATAAATTCATTTGGCATTTTACCCTGATATTCTATGTTGTGAATGGTAAAAACTGTGCGGGTGTTGTCGAAGACTCCATTATACAGAGCTTTTTTCAGCACAGGGATGAGTGCAGTTTGCCAATCGTTGCAATGAATGATATCGGGAAAGTAACCAATCTGGCGCATGGCCTCTAAAATTGCAAGGGAGAAAAAGGTAAATCTTTCGCCATCATCATAGTGACCGTAGATGCCATCACGATAAAAATAATGCTCGTTATCAATAAAATAATAGTTTAATTTTTTGCTTCGGCTTACTGCTTTAAAAACGCCCACATATTGTGTGCGCCATGCCACATTGACGCTGAAGTTTTTGACAAATTCAAGGTTTATATCGGGATTGTCCTTGATGGCTTTATAGTATGGCAAAAAGACACTGACTTCTACATCTTTTTCTTTGGCGAGAGCCGAAGGAAGAGCCTCGGCAACATCGCCAAGACCACCGGTCTTAATATAAGGTGCGCACTCACTTACAGCATAGAGTATTTTCACACTGTCTCCCCTTTCTTTATTATGACAGGGCATGTGGGTGAGCCCAAGAGTCTGGTGTGTTCGGTTATGGTTACATTTTTATCGATGATAACATTTTCTAAAGAAGCGCCCTTTTTGATTTTTGAGCCCTGCATTATAATTGAACCACAGACATGTGCTCCTTCCTCTATGGTAACATCGCGGAAAATAACAGAGTTTCTGAGCTCGCCATAGATTTTGCACCCATCTGCAATGATGCACTCATCAACCGTTGAAGTGTCGCCATAGTAAGTGGGGATTTCGTCGTGAACCTTTGTGTAGATGGGAACAGATGGCTTATAAAGACCTTTATGCACTTCTTCGTCGATAAGACTTATATTATTTTTGAGATAGGATGCAATGCTTTGATTGATCAGCACAACATCTTCAAATTCATAGAGATTGACAGAGAGCATATTTTCGTTGAAGTATTTTTGCAGAAAATCTCTTTCAAAGTGATATCGACCTGCACTCACGCAATCGGTGACCACTTGTATGAGGTGTTCTCTTTTCATTATAAACATGCCGAGACCAATAAAAGAACATGCTTTTGCTTCGCCGGCTATGCTTATTGTTTTGGCACTGTTGTCGGCATTTGATTCAAAAACCACAGGATATTTAACTCCCGCCTCTTTTTGAGATGAAACAACAGCAGTGATGTCTTTGCCTGAGGCTATGTGTTCTGCAAGAACATCCCTGTAATTTATATTGCAGATGGTTATTGTATCGGAAAGCACAATGTATTCGCTCTTCTGAGAATTTAAAAAGTTAAGGGCAGTGTATAGTGCCTCGAGCTTGCCATGATAAACATCGGATTTGCCTGATGCGAAAGGTGGAATTATATAAAGGCCACCCGTTTTTCGATTGAGATCCCATTCTTCGCATGAGCCCAGATGGTCCATGAGAGATTCGTAGTTATACTTTGTAATAACACCAACAGAAGTTATGCCTGAATTTACCATGTTTGAAAGGACATAGTCAATCTGACGGTATCGACCGCCAAAAGGCAGAGATGCCACGGTTCTGTTGGCAGTGAGATCGCCTAGGGATTTGTCGTAGATGTTTGAAAAAATGATGCCTGACAGTATTTTCATATTGCACACCTCCTATATGACCTGATTTGGCTTTATGTGAGTATTTTTTAAGATATGCTTGCCCTTACCCACTACGCTGATACCCCACTCATGGGTGTCATAATAGATCGGATTATCGCCGACTCTTGTGTTTTCATCGACAACTGCACCTTCGCCTATGATTGCATGCTTTATGACGGAGCCTCTTTTTATAACTGCCTCAGGCATGATTACACTATCGTATATTTCAACCCCGTCTTCGACTTTGCATCCTGTGGAAATGACTGAGTGGATAATTTTACCTTTTACATAGCAGCCTTCGGCAATGAAAGAATTTTTAATTTCGCAATCTCCGGCAATATAGCTTGGTGGTTTTGCATAGTTTCGGGCATAGGTTTTAAACACCTTATCCCGAATGTTGAAATTTCCGTCCAACAGGTCCATGTTAGCTTCCCAAAGACTGTGAATAGTGCCGACATCCCGCCAGTAGCCATCAAATTTGTATGCAAAAAGTCTTTTTTCATCACGCAATAGTGCAGGTATGACATTTTTACCAAAATCGTTGTCGGAGGTTTCGTCTGCTTCGTCTAAAATGAGATGCTCACAAAGTACATCGCTCTTGAAGATATACACACCCATGGATGCCAGATTACTTTTTGGCTTTTTCGGTTTTTCTTCAAATTCATAGATTGAACCGTCGGGGTTTGCATTCATAATGCCAAACCTTGAAGCCTCATCGATTGGGACCTGCCGCACTGCTATGGTGCAGTCGGCATCATTTTCGATGTGGAATTTAAGAAGCTTGGAGTAATCAAATTTGTATATATGGTCACCCGACAAGATAAGGATGTGCTCGGGGTTGTAGTTATTTATGAAATGGAGATTCTGATATATGGCATTGGCTGTGCCTTTGTACCACTCCATTTTTTCTGACTGCGCATATGGTGGCAGAATGTGTACACCACCGAAATTACGGTTAAGTCCCCAAGGCTGACCGTTACCTATATAATCGTTCAGCTCCAGTGGCTGATATTGAGTTAAAATGCCGACTGTGTCTATGCCTGAGTTGACACAGTTTGAAAGAGGAAAATCAATGATACGATACTTTCCGCCAAAAGGTACTGCAGGCTTGGCAGTTTTGTCGGTAAGCACCAAAAGCCTGCTACCCTGTCCTCCTGCAAGAAGCATTGCAATGCATTTTTTTCTCCTGTCTGACATAAAGATGCCCCCTTTTTTGGTCTATACTACAATATATGTTTTAATATTATTTGTTATCTGTTTTGATGTAATACACCGTGGAAAGTGGTGGAAGTGTAAGAGAAATTGACTGACTGAATCCATGCATGGGAATTTTTTTGGTTTTACGTTTTGGATTGCGAATGCCCTTGCCACCATATTTTGCGCTATCGCTTGAAAAAATCGCCTTATATTCTCCTTCTTTTGGTACGCCTATAAGGTAATTCTTTCTGATAACGGGACAGAAATTACATACCACGACAATTTCGTTGCCTTTTGCATCTCTGCGAATAAATGATATGACACTCTGGCTATGGTCATCATGAGCAATCCACGAAAACCCCGACCAATCGGTATCTTTTTGCCAAAATGGCGTATTTTTCAGATAGAATTCATTAAGGTCTTTTATATAATTTTTAAATTGTTTGTGCTTATCGTAGTCAAGCAAAAACCATTCGAGTGAGTTTTTATAGTTCCATTCAACGAACTGTGCAAACTCATTGCCCATAAAGCTGAGCTTTTTTCCGGGATGAGCCATCATATATCCATAGAATGCCCTCAGATTTGCAAATTTATCTTCATAGTCTCCCGGCATCTTACCAATCATTGAGGCTTTGCCATGAACAACCTCATCGTGAGAAAGAGGCAAAATATAGTTTTCAGAAAATGCGTAGGTGAGCGAGAAGGTAAGATCGTTTTGCCTGCCTTTTCTGAAAAACGGATCGGTTGACATGTAGCCAAGCATATCGTTCATCCAGCCCATGTTCCATTTGAAACTGAATCCAAGTCCGCCATCATAACCCGGCTTTGTTACCATGGGAAAAGCTGTGGATTCTTCGGCAATCATGATTGCTGACGGGTTGAATTTGAAAGCTGCAGTGTTCATGTCGCGAAGAAAGCTGACAGCATCAAGGTTGATATTGCCGCCATATTTATTTGGTCTCCAGCTGCCTCCCCGTCTGCCATAATCAAGATAGAGCATTGCAGCAACAGCATCTACCCTTATTCCGTCAATGTGATATTTATCGAGCCAATATACCACATTTGATATAAGAAACGATCTGACCTCATATCTTGAATAGTCAAATATGCGCGTCTTCCAGTCGGGATGTTCATTCAGAAGAGGATCGTCAGATTCATAAAGACATGTTCCGTCAAATTCGCAGAGCCCGTTTTCATCCTTTGGGAAGTGCGCCCCCACCCAATCGAGAATAACGCCAATTCCATGAGAATGGAAAGTGTCGATGAGCTTCATGAAATCCTTGGGTGTTCCATATCGCGATGTGGGAGCATAGTAGCCTGTGACCTGATATCCCCATGACGGATCGTAGGGGTATTCGCTTACGGGGAGGAGCTCTACATGGGTGTAGTGCATGTCTTTTACATATTCTGCCAGTTTATCGGCAATATCGGTGTAGGACAGAAAATTGCCATCATCATGCTTTAGCCACGAGCCAAGGTGCACCTCATATATATTCATTGGTTTTTTGGTCATATCTTTTTTTGACAAGTTTTTGCGATACTGCATATCTGTCCATTTAAAACCCTCTAAATCATATACCTTTGATGAGTTTTCAGGGCGTGTGCACGCATGAAATGCATATGGATCACTTTTGTAGACCGGTGTACCATTTTTTTTGATGATATAGTATTTATATTCGTCATATATTTGTACACATTTAACACTTACTTCCCATACTCCGTAGCCTATGGTGTGCATGGGACAATCTGTTATGTCCCAGTTGTTAAATGAGCCAACTAAAAATATACTCTCGGCATTTGGCGCCCAGACTCTGAATACATATCCGTCTTTTGTTTTGTGACATCCCATTATTTCATATGCCCTGTCGCAATTGCCGCTGGCAAATTCGCTAAGTAGAGTGCTTATGCGGGAATGTGAATTTTTTGACATAAAAATTTCTCCTTGGGGGAACTTTATTTTCAATAATGCTATAAAATAAAAACAGACTGTTTTTCCATGTTTTTACGATTGGAACAAGTCGGGTAATGTGCTATACTTTTTTCGTATAGTTTTTACAAAAATGGAGGTTTTTATTATGGAAAGAAAAAGCGGAGTGCTGATGCATATATCATCACTTTTTGGCGAATATTCTATTGGTGATTTTTCTGATAGTGGAAAATATTTTGTTGATTTTTTGACCGATTGTGGTTTTTCATACTGGCAGGTGTTACCTTTTTGTCCAACAGATGAGTATAATTCACCTTACAAGTCGGCATCTTCTTTTGCAGGAAATCATTATTTCATAAGCCTTGACAGGCTTCGCCAAAAGGGACTGCTGACAAAAGAAGAACTTACTGAGCAAAAACAACATACTTCTTATATATGCGAATATGAACGATTATATAACGAAAGATTGTCTGTTTTGAAAATTGCGGCAAAGAGAGCCAAAAATCATGAGGAAATCATAAAGTTTGCATTGGAAAACCCATGCATTGACAACTATTGCAGATTTATGGCAATAAAAAATTCAAACCAAGGCTTGCCATGGTTTGAATGGAAAATCGAGAATTTTAAAGACGAAGATTTGTTTATGTGGCGATTTTTGCAATATGAATTTTTTACACAGTGGGCAGAGATTAAACACTACGCCAACAAAAAAGGCGTAAAAATAATTGGAGACATGCCATTTTATGTTGACCTTGACAGCAGTGATGTGTGGGCCAAGAAACATCTTTTTAAGCTTGATAAAGACAATCTTCCCATTACAGTGGCGGGAGTCGGTCCTGATTACTTTTGTAAAGACGGTCAGCTTTGGGGAAATCCAATATATGACTGGGAAGCGATGGAAAAGGAAGGCTTCAGATGGTGGAGAGAAAGAATATCCCATATGGCAAAAATGTTTGACGGAATAAGGATAGACCATTTCAGAGCAATTGAGTCGTTTTGGGAAGTGCCTGCATCATCACTCACAGCAAAAGAAGGATATATGAGCAAGGGCCCTGGTGTGAAGCTTATTGAAGAAATAAAAAACACCATGGGCGAAACAATGATCATTGCGGAGGATCTGGGCATTATTACCGATGATGCCACCGAACTTTTAAAGCTGAGTGGGTTTCCGGGGATGAGAGTTTTTCAGTTTGCTTTTTGCGGCGACAAAAATTCCACTCATCTGCCTCATAACTATCCTGAAAACTGTGTGGCATACACGGGTACACACGATAACAACACCTTGCTTGGTTATATATGGGAGCTTGACAGAAACACAAGGGAAAATATGTTTGAATATTGCGGTCACAAAGATGAGAATTGGGAAAATGGCTGTGATGCGATTGTTCGCACTATGCTTTCATCGCATGCCGGAATAGTCATTTTGCCAATTCAGGATCTGGTAAAATTTGGAGCTGACACCAGAATGAACACTCCGGGAAAAGCCGGTGGCAACTGGGAGTTCAGAATAACAAAAGAGCAGCTTGACTCAATAGACAGAGAAATTTTGAAAAGATTAAACAAGCTATATGCAAGAGCATAAAAAAACTGACGTTGCTTGCAGCACCGTCAGTTTTTTTGAAAAGAGTTAATTTAATATAAGTTTTATCTCGCCCTTGGCGGGAAGATCAAATATGATTTTGTTGTCAGATGTTTTGAATGATAATTTTTCACCATTGAAAAGAACCTGTGAAACATTGTGGCTTAAAGCTATTTCAGCCTCTTTCATTTCATAGTCGGTGGCAATAGTGATTGAATTGCCCAAGCAAGCTGCATCGGTGATTCTGATATTTGCATCAAAAATCTGAACACCGTCTATGGAATTTACAGAGAGCAGCATGCTTCCGTGAGGTTTGAGAGTGGTTTCGAACCTGTCGGTCACCTCTGTCTGAACACCTGTCCACACATCTGTTATAATGTATTTTTCACCATCGAGACCTAAATCTTTAACTGAAAAGCTTTCTGTTACATCTTCATCGGACAGATTGAAAAGTCCGACACTGCGAACAGGCATACAGTTTGAATTTTCTTTGGTTGAAAAATGAGGTGTATTGAAATACATTATGGTGGGGACTGTTTTTTCTTCGTTTCGGTAGTCATAGTTTACAAAGAAAACATCCTGACCGTTGTTGGGGTTGCAGGCAGCTTTTTTCAGACGCTTCATCTTGCCATCATCCGGTGCTTTGCTCAGAAGACCTGCGATTTCAACCATTGAATGTGTAACAAGACAGAAGTTTATCCAGAACATTGCATCAGTTTCGGTGAGACCGGGGAGAAGACCTATGGAGTCGCTATTTGGTACGAAAAGGTCACCTGCATGGTTTGCAAAACAGGAAACACCCAGCAAATAGCAGGTCTTTACATTCTCCCAATTTCCATTTCCGATGTCTATGCCATAGCGATAGTTGGTGAAAAATTCGCCAAGGAAAGGATCACCTGAATTTATGGCACAACCTGTTTGCAGATAGCCATCACCCGGGAGAGTCTGTCTGATTGTATCAAGCCACCAGCGTCTGTATTCATAGCCAGATTGGTTTTTAATTGAATAAGCATCTTTTGTGGTTTTTCTAAGCGGGAAGCATCCACTTGAAGTTTCAAACGGATAGCTCCAGAAATCGAGCTTTACTCCGTCAAAGCCATATTTATTAACTAAAACCTTAACTGCCTTTTGCATATATTCACGCACTTCGGGTTTACTTACATCTAAAAGCCCGGAATTTTTAACCTGATCATCCAAAAGGTTCGAATCTACAAGAAATTCTTTTTTCTCCTGACCTATTTTTGTTGCTGCATTGCACCAACCACCAATCCAAAGTGCAGGACGCAGACCGATTGCTCTTATTTTATCGGCGTATGCTCTGAGACCTTCGGGGAATTTTTCTTTGTCAATACCTTCATCACCTTCGTATGGTACGCCAAGCCCGTGGGCAGATTTGTTATATACTGCATAACCATCGTCAAGCTGTATCCACTTAACAGTTGGGAAATTCTCTTTTAAAAATCTTGCTTCTTTTAAAATAAGTTCTTCCGATACATCTCTGAAAAGTCCGTCATTCCACGAACCCCAGACGAGAGAGTCTCTGTTTATGTCGGAAAGGCCACGGTTTTTGGGAAGTTTCTTGCGCAAAGCATCGGTGTAATGAGCAAAAACTTTTTCAATGTCATCTGCATTGTCACATCTGCCCATATACCATTCGTCTGTAAGAACCCGACCGGGCTCTACTTCCATTGCTTCAAGACATTTGAACGAAGAAAAAATTTCGCAGACAATACCATCAGAATTTTTAGACAATATATAGTTGTGGAAAAAAACATTCTGATTTAAAGTGCCGTGAACCAAGCCGGTTTTTGAGTTTGAATTACTTATGAGGATAGCAGGGAAAGTCTGATTTGGACCTGCACCTATTCTATCGGAAAAATCATCTTTATTGAACCAGTTTGTGCCTGCCTGCTCGTCAAAATCGCCATCGGCCACCTCGTCATTGGTGTCTATGTAGGCTATCATTTTTTTAAATTTGCGTGGGTTTTCGAGGTGATAGTAATAGTCTTTGGAAGAGTCGCCGCCAAAAGATATATTGCTCAGTTTTACGCCGAGATCACAAAGCTCTATATTTTCACTGCCGAGGTTTTCAAACACTCTTTTGCATTTCATTTGTCTTTCGTCATAGGTTATGTACAAATCGTCTTTGAACACTCCGTCTGAAAAAGTGCTGAGCTTTACAGTTTTTGCTTTTTCGTTTGAAGAAAAAGAATAGTCGGAATAAAGCCTCTTCTGACCTTTTATGATAACAAAAGGTTTAAGAGATAATTTGCCACACTTCAAAATTTCAAGATAATTGCCATTCATAATATCACCCTTATATGTTAAAAATTTGTCACGCTTAAACAACATAATAATATTTTACATGATTTCCCCGTATTGTCAATAGAATTTATTGTTTTTGGTTATATATTGTAAACAAAAATCAAATTTTTGTTTTTATAAGCCTTAGCACCTGGTTGGCCGCAGATTTTAAGTTGGCATAGGCGTATTCAACATTCATAGCTTCTTCTAATGTGCACGGAGTTCTTATGATGGGGAAAAAAGCATCAATTCCGTGCTCATTGCATCTTACAGCATCGTCTGTTACGGACCCTGAGAAAGCAATTACCGGTTTATTGTATTTTTTGGCAAGTGAAGCAACGCCTATGGGCGCTTTGCCCATGTAAGACTGACCGTCGAGGCGACCTTCACCTGTGATTACCAAATCTGCATTTTGTATGTGAGCTTCAAGATTTGTTTCGCTCATTACAAGCTCAATGCCCGACACGAGTGTTGCATTGAGATAGGCAAGAAGAGCAAAGCCCATACCACCGGCAGCACCTGTGCCGGGTATGTCTTTGTCGGACAAAGGCAAAACTTCCTTTGTAAGATGGGCATAGTTTTCAAGCCAATCATCCATATCGCGTATCATTTCGGGAGTTGCACCCTTTTGCGGACCATAGACCTTGCTGCAACCATTTTCGCCGCACAAAACATTTTTCACATCACATGCAACACAGAAAGAGCACTCTTTCAGCTCACCAATTGCGTTTTTGATGTCTATGGAGCAAATATCTTTAAGACCTTTGGCACCGGGCATTACATCTTTTCCAAATGCATCGGAAAACTTAAAGCCAAGAGCCTGAAGCATCCCTACTCCACCGTCATTTGTGGCACTGCCGCCTATGCCTACAACAAACTTTCGACAGCCTCTTTTTATTGCATCGGCAATCATTTCACCAACGCCAAAGGTGGTAGTGTTCATAGGGTTGCGCTCGGAATCTGATATGAGAGTGATTCCGGAGGCAGATGACATTTCTATGACTGCTGTGTTTGTTTTTGGTATATAGCCGTATGACGCTCTGATTTTTTTACCGAGAGGATTGGATACAGTGGTTTCAATCATCTCACCACCGGCAGAGGACACAATTGCCTCGGTTGTGCCTTCGCCACCGTCTGCAATTGGCGAAATAACGGTCTGGGCACCGGGAAAAATCTCGTCTATGGCTTCTTTAACTGCCCTACCTGCCTGAAATGTTGTGAGGCTTCCTTTAAATGAGTCTATGGCTACTACAAAATTTTTCATGTGCATTCCCCTTTCGTATGCTATGGATGTGATTGGATACTTATTTTTCAGATGCGTTTTGAATAAAGATTTCCTGCTCTTCAATCAGGTTATAACATATCAGTTTGCAATCTTGTAAATTTTGAGAAAAAAGTGATACTGCATTTATTTGAGAGTTGTTATAGGTAGTATAATAGTATATGCCATTATCGGTGTTACAACAGGAAGTGTAGTGAGTGATTTCATAATCTTCACATACCTTTACTGCGCCCCTTATTTGATATACCGAGTAGAGAATATGGAAAAACTGATTGACTATCTCCTGCTCTGTTTTGCCAAAAAGTGAGTTGAGCTTCAGAAAGCATGTCTTTACAAATCTTGAGGCTGAAGACAGATCACCGGGGAGTCCGATACCTCCCATGCCCCTTGAATATGGTTTTAAATCAATATTATCGGAAAAGCCATTCTTTGCTTCTTCGGCTGTGGATGACATGTAGTTTGTGAGGTTAAACATGTGCATGTCAAATGAGGGGTTATTTGTCAATACACCCACAGGGGAGCTGTACACTTTGATGCCATCTTTTATGGGTTCTAAAACAACCGATGAAAATTTGTCGGCAATTATCCAGTGAAGAGGCGATGGAGAAAGCTCCGGTGAAAAAGCTTCGTTTGTTATGTTGATATTCTCAATAAGTACACAGGCTTCTTTTACCGATTCACACTCAGACAAAATCCATGGAATAAGCTCAAATGATGCAACATTATCTTTGTCATCCATACGGTCGGAATAGGTTGCATTATCGGGGAAGTTGAGTCCGGCTATGCTAAGTCCCTTTTCGTTTGTTGCATCAAAGTACAGTGGGAAGCCATTATTTTCAATCCCCATGCCAATTATTGCAAAATGCTTTTTTAGGATTTTACCATTGCGAAAAGAAAACTCAAAATTTCTTGGGGTGATTATAATTTTTTCACCAAAAGAGTGTTCAAAATCAAGGTTTCTGCCAAAGTAATTATTATCTAATGTGAGAGAAATTGCTGTACACACATATATCACTCCTTTTTGGATAGTGTGTACAGTTTGGCAGAATTTAAATTATTCAAGTATAAATTTTTTGAAACTTAATAAATACACTGATTAATTCTGGTGTTTTGACATGATATCTATTTTAAAACACCGATATAACCAATATAACTATTATTATAATCGGCAATACCCACGACAGGTACGGTCTTAACCATTTTGCCAATTTAATCCCTTTTCCCAAATTAACCTCGCCAAAATATTTATCCCATCCCCAACCATATCTGCTTGTGCAGAACAATACATAAAACAAGCTGCCAACAGGCAACAATATGTTGGAAACAAGAAAATCTTCAAGATCCATAATTCCTTTTCCACCAATCTGTACACCACTCCAAGAAGTAAAACCAAGAATACACGGAGCGGAGAGAATAAGCATAAGGATTATATTGATTAATGAAACGGTTTTTCTTTTAAATTTAGTAAGTTCAAGCCAGAATGAAATAATATTCTCAAACACTGCTATAACAGTTGAAGTTGCAGCAAAAATCATAAAAATAAAGAAAAGCATACCAACTATTCTGCCACCGGGCATAGCATTGAAAATGCTTGAAAGTGTTGTGAAGAGGAAGCTTGCACCCACAGTGGATGCATCTGCTGTAATGCCATTGTTGTAGGTAAAGCACGCCGGAAATATAATAAGGCCTGAAGTTATAGCAACAAATGTGTCGAGTGACATAATAGTAATTGCTTCGCCTGTAAGACTGCGCTCTTTATCGATGTAGCTGCCAAAAATAGCAACGGAGCCTATGCCGATGCTGAGAGTAAAGAACGCCTGTCCCATTGCAGCAGTAACAACTTTCCAAAGCCCATATTCTTTAATACCGTTTAAATCAGGAACGAGGTAGAATTTGAGTCCATCTGCTGCATTGGAGAGTGTGCACGAATATACTGCAAGCACAATCATCAAGGCAAGCAGTGCAAGCATCATTACCTTGGTAATTTTTTCGACACCATTTTGAAGTCCCAAAGAACAAATACCAAAACAAACAACTATAACAAAGGCATTAAATGCAAAAAGAGAGCCGGAATCACTTACAACTTCACCAAAAACACCGCCTAGTTCTTCGGCTGTGGTATATTGGAGTATTGAACCATCTGCATATTTAAAGAAATATATTATCATCCATGCAGAAATTGTTGTGTAAAACATCATAAGAATATAGTTTCCGACGATACCAATATACTTTATCAAATGCCATTTTTGCCCGGGTTTTTCGAGCTGATCAAAAGATGACGCAATACTCCTCTGGCTTGCACGACCTACCGAAAGTTCCATTGTCATGACAGGCAGACCGAGCAGGAGAAGGAAGCCGACATAAATCAAAACAAACAATGCACCACCATAAGCACCTGTCAAAATCGGGAAACGGTATACATTGCCCAGTCCAATGGCGCATCCTGCAGAAATTAGAATAAAGCCAAGACGTGAAGAAAACTTTTCTCTTTTCATTTTAAAACTCCTTTGTTTAGTTTAATTTGAAGATTTGTCAGTATCAGACCGGGAATTTTAAATTATAAATTATTTTTGTAATACTCAAATCTTTCAACGAGGTGTTTGCCTACTTTTGCCATGTATTTTGCGCTTTCACTGCGCAGGCATACAGGTACATTGTCTACAAAAAGTCCTGCTTCATAGTTAAGATCGCCTTTGTAGTCTATTTCGGCAAAAGCTTTCATAACGCTTTCCCAGTCTATGGCGCCATAGTACGGAAGAACATGGAGATCACGCTCACCGTCATTGTCGTGAATGTGGGTGCAGCCTATGTATTTGCCAACTTCCTTTATCATGCCGACAAGGTCATCTACATATATGTTGGCATGGCCGACATCAAAGCAAATTGTAAAAACATCGTTATTGAGGGTAGTAATCAGCTCTGAAAGTCCCTTTCCTGTTTCTGTAACGCAGTTGCCGATATTTTCGATGGCAATCTTTATGCTATATTCTTCGGCATATGGAATAAGACGTCTGTATAAATCGATATTGTATTGCATCATCATATCATAACAGTTATTTTCTTTATAATTGATATGATTGCAAGGGTGTATAACAATCATATCTGCACCAAGATATGAAGAATGCTGCATGCTTTTTACAATTTCTCCAAATCTCTTTTTGGTTTTTTCTTCATCGGTGTAGCTCGAAGCAAACGGAGCGTGAGTCTGTCTGAATTCAATGCCTCTGTCATTGGCATACTGCCTGATTTCTCTGTAAAACTTCTCGTCGTGTACGTCGGTGTAGTACTCTTCAAGATCGGCATTGAAATCTATGCCTTCGAAGCCTGCTTCGGAGAAAACATCAATTGTTTTCTTCAGTCCGAGTTCGTTGTGAAATCTGATAAAATTGCTTGATACTTTCATTGTTATTACCCCTTTTTATAGTATTTAAGCTATTATCTGTTACAGATATGCTCGCTCATTTCTTTTTCTAACTTTTCGTTGTCTGTAATTATTTTTTCTACTTTTTCTCTCAGCGATGAAAGGAATGTGTGCCAGCTATCGGGAGCAATGAAAGGATTGCCTCCCTCCTTAAGCTGAAGATCACGTTTTTCAAGAGTTTTGTTGTTTCCGGGATGATTGCCCAAATGCACTGTCACAGGCTCATCCCATAGCTTATCAATAGAACGGAGCATCTGTTGCGCGGCATCTTCCTCCCTTTCGTTATAACAAGTGTAAGGAAGTGTAAGCGCATTTACACCGGCACCACCAAACATGCCTGCAAGATATGTTTCGCCATTGTGAGTAACATCAAAAAACAAGCTGAGAACACCGTCGGTGTGGCCGGGAGTCAAAACACAACGTATTTTTGTTTTGCCAAGCTCAAAAATTTCACCATCTTCAATTTCATAATCAAAATCGGGTGTTTTGGCAAAAGGATACTCATCTTTCAAGATATGTGAACGATGAGGTTTTTTTCGCAATGATTCTGCATCAACTCTGCTTATGGCAAGTCGGGTGCCATACATAATGCGGAACTC
Organism: Clostridia bacterium; assembly: GCA_045586905.1. Lineage (GTDB taxonomy): Bacteria > Bacillota > Clostridia > UMGS1810 > UMGS1810 > RGIG1828. Next base: position 32,330 of record JAZNBF010000081.1, on the reverse strand, counting down.
TTCGGATGATCCATAGTGATCGTGATGACCATGGGTATGTATTATCCAACGGACATTTGCCGGATCAAAGCCTATACGCCAGATGCTGTCAATGAGCATGTGGGCAGTGCCGAAATATCCGGAATCGATGAGAATGAGACCGTCGGAGGTGTCGATAAGATGAATACAGACCTTTTTGTCACCCACATAATACAGATTGTCTGCAATTTTGAAAGGTTCAATGCGGGCAATGGAAGGAGCTATATGGAAAGCGCGGCTGCTTTCTTTTTGTTTGTTTTTGATGTCTTGGAATTTTTCCAGCAAATATTCTTTTTTCGTCATTTTTTACTCCTTTTTATTTTCTCATAATATTGCGACACATAAGGTTTAGATGCAAACCTTTTTTGGCGTCAGGTTTATATAATGTTAGAAACAGAAAAATTATTCCAGTATATTGCTGGTTATAAAGTCTACCCCGTAAGAAACTAATTTTTCTGCATCTTCTTTATCATCACAAGTCCAGCAGTTAACTTTGATTCCTTTTGAATGTAAATATTCAATATTTTCTGCAGTTAATTGTTTATGATATATGTCAAGGTTAAGATTGTTCGCGCATAATTTTTCTATCAATTCATTTGTGATTTCCTTTGATGTAAGGAACTGAACATCGTTTTCAGGGAGAAGTTTTCTTACATTAACACAGTTTTCAAAATCGAATGAAATAAAAATTATCTTGTCTATGTATTCCAATTCTTTGATTTCTTCTATCAACTTTTCTATATAACGCTCTTCAAAATGGTTTTTTATTTCGAGCACACAAGTTTTTTCATATTTTTTGCAAATCTTGATATATTCACTCAAAAGAGGTATTCTTATATCTTTTCTGTCTGTTGTACCATCTAAATCAGGAAGCACAATTTTTTCAATTTCTGAATAGTCACATTCTTCTACATTTATATTGTATTCCCCCGAAGAAACCCTTTCCGTTGTTTCATCATGAATGATTACAAATTTACCATCTTTGGTGACATGCACATCGGTTTCTATACCAAAATAACTCCTGTTCCCTGCCGCAACAAATGCAGGACAAGTATTCTCTCTTTCAATACCGCTTACCCCTCTATGTGCTATCATCTTTGCCACTTTTGCATTAATTTTTATAGTATTCACAAAACACACTCCTTTTTAATAATTTAGATGCCATTAGTTTTTAATGATGGTTTTTGTCAAGTGGGGAGAAATAACAATTATTTTTTAAGTTTTCTGCAATACTGTGTGCAGAGCTTATCGGTGCATTCTGTGCATTTAAGTGCCATGTTGCTGTTTTCCCAGAAACGTTCGGGATATGTAAACACACAGATTTCCCACACAAGCCATATGGAAAATGAAAAGATAACAAGTGACCAGGAAAAGAAGCTGTTTAGTGCCACAATGGGCAAAAACATCATGAGATGATCCCAGTTGAATATTCTGCAGGTTGTGCAGCATTTATTATGTATTATAAGTCTGAAAGGACACCATACAAGAACACATATCAAATCACAAACATAGAAAAATGTTGACAGGAGCACCATCATGCCGGTATCAATGATATCATGCAAATATAAAGCACTTATAAGCACTGTGAGAACAACCCATATTATCATTACTTTGTATGCTGATTTTGTTGTATCTTTGATGTGTTTTTTCAAATTTTTATAATTTATCTTTTTTTTGATTGGTCGGAACAAAGACTCGAAAATCTTTTGTGAGCCTATTGAGATGTGCGCTTTTACGGGGATGAGCTGTATCACCATGTCTATCATCCAAATGAGCCACAAAATATGTAAAAGAGTGAATTTGCCGAAAAAGCTCATTCCCTCTGCGATATCAAAAATGTCTGAATCAAGCAGGTAGGCCAAAACTGCAGCAAAAAACACGACTACTCTTCCGAAAAGTCTTATAAAATATATTTGTCTTGTTTTTGATGTCTTATATGTTTGCTGCATTTTTCTTAAGGCCTCTCCGTTTTATTTTTTATATTATTTGTGACACAAGTAAAACCTTACTGCATTTAAAACTATTCTTTAACAGTTTTATTTATATATGCCGCATAAAGAATCGGAACAAGGGTTAAAAATATGGGTGCTATATATAACGATACTGAATTTTCAACATTAAATACAGAAAGTGAGTTTATTAAAGAATGTGTTATTATGCAGGGAACAAGTGATTTGCTTTTGCAGAATATGATAACAAACAAATAGCCTATTGAAACAGCATAACACATTTGCACCAGAGTGGGAATTAGCTCGGCACCATTTAACAGATTGACTATGTGGCCAATTCCGAAAGTGACTGCATTTACAGCTATGGCAATTCTGACATTATCTTTTTCCATCATTTTGAATAAAAATCCTCTGAAAATGATTTCTTCAATGAATCCGACATTTATCATGGTGAGAATGTAAAACACAATCTCATTTGATGAATTATCAGTGTTTATACCATTCCAGAGATTTACAGTTGGTATTAAAGCCAAAGGAATGAAGAACAGATATTTTTTCGGATTATTGATTTTGGTGATGCCATAGTATTTTATTCTGCCTAAAGCAAACATCAACACAATAAGGCACAAAGAAAACATAGTGTTAATAACAGCACTTCTGCAGTCTGTGAGACCGAAGTTTTGAATGCAATATGAGTTGACAATAATATATAAAACAATCAGTGACAGACAACAAAGAGTTTCGTGTTTTTCAAAAAATTTTTTCATAAGCTAACCCTGTTCTTTCGTGTGATTTTTATCAGTCTCAAAGCATCTTTTCAGTTGCTTTCATATAATCGTCAACAAGTGCGTCTTGTATTTTCTTCAAAAGCTCGGGAGCTTTTCCGCCAACAGGAATATCGTCTATATGAGTTGCTACAATGCAGAAATTTGAACTTGATGAAAGCATTACCTCGTCGGAATTCATAAGAAATTCGAGAGAAAAAGCTTCTTCTCTGACGGGGATATTTAGTTTATTGCATACTTTGATGAGGTTTTTTCTTGCAATGCCGGGGAGGATCAGATTGTCAAGAGGAGCAGTGTAAAGTGTCCCGTCTTTAATGCAATGAACATTTGTATGGGCACCTTCGGTGACTCTGTTTTTTATGCCATCGGCTTCTTTCCGGTACATCACGCACTCTTCTGCCCCTGCCCTTTTTGCCGCTTCTGAGGCAAGGACACTGGGAAGAAGGCAAAGAGTTTTTATGTTGCACATATAAAAGCGAATATCCTCAAATGATATGAGCTTATCTCTGCGATAGATATCGGCAAGCTTTCTTGGTGTGACGGTTACCCAGAGGTTTGCCTTTGTTCCTGACGGAAAAACATGGTTACGGGGGACATTTGCACCTCTTGTAATCTGCCAGTATAAAAAGGTTTCTCCGTTTGTATCGCTTGTGTCGACTTTTGAAACGAGTTCATTGAGAAGAGCTTTCAGTTCATCTTTGGTGTAGGGAATTTCTATTTCAACTAAAGATGCAGAGTTATAAAAACGGTCAATATGGTCATCGAGACAATAAATGACACCGTTTCTTGTGGCAGTGGCATCATACACACCATCACCAAACCAGCATACACGATCAGTCATTGGAACGGTCATATTCTCTATTAAATCATATGAACCATTGTAGAAGCCTAAATTTTTCATTTTTTCCACTTCAAAATCCTCCTGATTATTTGTTATAATTGAGGTGTAAACAGTAAACGTGTCAGATTGCTATATGAATCAGAGATGTTTCTCAATTCTTTTGTATAAGCCTTCAAATTGCTTTTTGAAGCCTTTATCGTTGGGGTGAAGACGCAGATCGGCATAGTATGTTTCATCGTGGGGAACAAAATCGAAGCCTGAAATACAGACGACATTGTCAAGGTCGGATGTGACCTCTTTTATATATTCTTCGACATAGCCAAAGGAGCAGACTTTTGATTGCTCGGTACAGTCCTTTCTCCAGAGGGGAGTGATGGCGAAAATCTTTGAGGCAGGATATTTTTTGCTGAGTGCTTCATAAAATTCCCTGCAATCTTTTTTAAAATCAGATTTATCTTTCAGCACCCAATCGTTTGTGCCATAAGCAACGGTAATATAGTCGGGAGTAAATGATTCTTCTGTCTGGGCAAGATCCGGAACAAACACCTCACCGCCAATGGCCTTGTTGATTTCTTCGGCACCTATTTTTTCGGCAAGAAGAGACATGTATCTGTTTGACGGGCGTAATGCATCATAACCCTGAGTGATTGAGTCGCCAAAGGCAAGAAGTTTTTTGCAGCATTTGACAGGTTCTATGAAGGAATTGTCATCGATGATGAAATCGTCAAGTTCTATGCGTACAGACCACGGAAGATAAACGGTTACTTCTTTTTCGCCACATCCAAGGTCAAAGTCTTTTGAAAAATCACCAAGAGGGCATCGGGTGGCGATGTAGTTTCCTTTCATGCAATCTTCGGAAAAATTGTCTATGCAGTCTATCATTTGGTGATTTACAAAAACATCAATTGAATAGAACAGGCGTGAAGTTCCCTGATGGGCACTTCCTTTTAAGGTGAGATTGCAGGAATCAGTTAGGAAAGAAAGCTTTATGCCCGCAGTGGCAAGGGACTGCATGTGATAGGAGCTGTTTCTGTTTTTATAAAACTCTTCCTGAGCTTGTGTGAACCGATGGAAGCTTACTTTATTGTCAATCTCTTCCACCCTCTCGGCTCCCAGGGTTATTGCTTTAATCTGACTTGATGATATTTTCATATCTGCACCTCTTATTATGTACCGTTAAAGATATATAATTTTTAAATTTATCAAAAAAATTGGAATTTTATCACGTTTCAGTATATCATACAACCACAGTTAAATCAATTATATTTATAAAAATAGCGCAACAGATTTTATTCTGTTACGCTATTATAAATACTGATTATCAGTCGGTCATATTATCGAAATAACCCTGAATTAAAACAATGGGAGTGCCCTTATCGCCGGAGCCGCTTGTGAGGTCGGAAAGGGAGCCTATGAGGTCGGTGAGGCGACGGGGTGTTGTGCCCTGAGAAGCCATGTTGCCGATGAGGTTGTCACCTTTGTTTTTGATTTCTTTTTCGATAGCTATTTTGAGTTCTTCACCTTTGAGATCGGCAAAGTCATTGTCGGCAAGATATTTGAGCTTGATTTCGTTGGGAGTACCCTCTAAGCCCTTAGTGTAGGCAGGAGAAACAACGGGATCGGCAAGCTCCCAGATTTTGCCAACGGGATCTTTGAACGCACCGTCGCCATATACCATGACTTCGATGTGTTTGCCTGTGCGTTCTTTAAGCTGTGCCTGAATGTCCTCTACAAGATCGAAGCATTCGTTGGGGAAAAGCTTAACTTTATCTTCGGTTGATTTGTTGGAGCCAAGGAGACCGTATTTGGTGTTATAGCCACTACCGTCAACAGACTCGTTGAGGATTTCATCGAGGCCGAATACGATGTCGGCACCTGACTGACGAAGGATATCCTTTGTGCGTTCACGGGTGTGGATGTCACAAGCAAGAACATTTTTGGTGTAGTCTAAGATCATGCGGGGATCGTTGCCGAAAATGATTTCTGCTTCGGCTCCGCAGGAACGGATGAGGTCGCCATAGTATGCAACATAATCAACGCCTGTGAAGGTGTGGAGATTGACACCGAAAAGTTCACGGTATTTTGACTCTGACAATACGTCGGTGTAGGGATTGACACCGGAAGCTGCAATCTGTTCCTGAGAAACAAGTGAGTTGCCAACTTCATCGGTGGGATAGCTGAGCATGAGAACGATTTTTTTAACGCCTTTTGCTATGCCGCGAAGACAGATAGAAAAACGGTTACGGCTGAAAATGGGGAAAATAACGCCGAGGGTTTCGCCTCCGAATTTATTGTTTATGTCTTTTGCGATTGCATCAACTGTTGCATAGTTGCCCTGAGCTCTTGCAACAACAGATTCTGTTACAGAAACAACATCTCTGTCGCGAAGTGCGAAGCCTTCGGATTCTGCAGCTTCGATTACACTGTCGACAACTATTTTTGCCATATCGTCGCCTTCACGGATGATGGGACAACGGATACCTCTTGAAATAGTACCTACTTTTCTTTCCATAATTTATTACCTCCAAGGTATTGACTTTTATTTACAATATAATTATAATACAAGCATATACATAAGTAAAATAGATATTTCTTACATTTGTAATAAGGAGAGCTTATATGAAAACAAAACTTGATTATTACAAGATTTTCTATGAAACTGCAAGGTTTTCGTCTTTTTCGCTTGCCGCAAAACACCTTTATATTTCACAGTCGGCAATATCACAATGTATAAACCAGCTTGAAAAAGATCTGAACACACAGCTTTTCATCCGTTCAAGACGCGGTGTGAGTCTGACAAAAGAGGGAAAAATACTTTTTCAGACTGTTGAAACTGCTATACAGTATTTAGAGCAGGGAGAAACAATACTTACCCGTTTGCAGCATCTTGAAAGCGGTTCACTCTTTATTGCGGCAGGTGACACCATCACCACGCACTTCCTCTTGCCTTATCTTGAGCTTTTTCACAAAACATATCCCGAAATCCGCATTGAAATGGGTAACTCCTACTCACATCAAATGCTTGATCTTGTGAAAGAGGGAAAAGCAGATCTTGCTTTTGTTAATTTGCCGATAGAAGACGATGAGCTCTCCATTGAACCCTGCTTTGAAATACATGACATTTTTGTGTGTGGAAGTGATTACAAACTGAAAAGCTCATACACATGGAAAGATATAGCAAAAGAGGCTCTTATACTTTTGGAAACGAACTCATCATCAAGACAGTTTCTCGACAAAGAGTTTGCTTCAAAAAACATAAGTCTTGAGCCACAGTTTGAATTTGCTGTGCACGACCTTCTTATAAGATTTGCTTCTATCCACATGGGCATGGCATGTGTGGTTAAGGAATTTTCGAAAGAAAGCATTGACAAGGGAATGGTAAAAGAAATTAACTTAAATCCTCCTTTGCCTGCAAGGAGTGTCGGCTATGCGCATTTAAAGCACAGCCCACTGTCACTTCCTGCAAGAGCATTTCTGGAGCTTATAAAAGAAAAAAAAGACATTCGGTAGAATGTCTTTTTTGTTTACATATGACCAAGTGAATACAGAAGAATTTTAATTTCGGCTAAACTGTTAAATATACCCGGACTTATCCTGACTGTGCCCGATTCGGATGTGCCGAGTGCGACATGAGCCTTATAGGCACAGTGATACAGAGCCCTTGATGCTATTGAAAATGAACTGTTGAGATGCTCGGCGATTTCTACACTGTCTTTTTTGTTATGAGTAAAAGACACAACACCTGTTCTGCCCATTGGTGTTTGTCTTCCGACGATGTTAATGTCTTTTATGCTCCCGAGTCCATCGAGAAGATATGACGCGAGTTTCATTTCGTGCTCAAAGACATTGGCAATGCCAATTTTATTGATATAGCGTATTCCCTCCCCCAGCCCGCAGATGCCGGGCAGATTGAGGGTGCCACTCTCAAGATGGTCGGGAAGCTCAGAAGGCTGCAATAGCTCTTTTGAATAGCTGCCTGTGCCACCAGTGATGATGGGGCGTATATCTTCTTTGGTGTTTACCAGAAGAACGCCTGTGCCCATGGGGCCATAGAGCGATTTATGTCCCGGAGCGGCAAGAAGATCGATGCCGAGCTTTTGCACATTTATACTTATGATGCCTGCGCTTTGTGATGCATCAAGCAAAAAGAGGATGCCCTTTTGCCGACACAATTTTGCGACTTCTTCTATGGGCATTATGGTGCCGCATACATTTGAGACATGAGTCATAACTACAAGACGCGTATTTGGCTTTATCAGGCTTTCGACAGATGAAGAAGACACATAGCCCTCCCCGTCGGCTTCGGCAATTGAAAGCTCAATTTTTGGCACAAGTGCATGGAGAGGGCGGAGGACCGAATTGTGATCCATAACGGTGCATATGGCATGGTCACCTTCTTTTAGTATGCCATTTATTGCCAGATTGAGTGCCATGGTTGCATTTTGAGTGAAAACTACATTTTCGGGATTGTCTAAACCAAAAAAATCTGCCATAATCTCACGGCAATCATACACTTTTTCTAAAGCTCTGAGCGCCATTTTGTGACCACTCCTGCCCGAATTTGCCCCATAGAGTTTCATACTTTTGGTGACCTCTTCTATAACCTCGTTTGGTTTCGGCCAGGTTGTGGCAGCGTTGTCAAGATATATCACAAAACTCACCTCTTATTTTATTCTTTTATAATCTCTTATATCATATATACCCTTTGATGACAGACCGTTTGACGATATCAGCTTCCAGGCTGTGTCCATATCTTCACGTTTTAATTCAAGACAATAGCTGCAACCTGACAAATTTAGTGCCTTTGGCGACTGCATAAGGGTGGATTTTATGCCATATTTTTTTGAAAGGACGCTTTTTACCCGATTTGCGCTCGTTGACGAGGCAAAAACTATCAGTACCTTGTTCATTATATTCCCTCCCGAAAGTAATATATTCAAAACGGTGACAGTTTGTTAAATATGGCACAAAAAAACAGCTGCATCATTAAATGCAACTGTTTTAGAATGAATCATATATTTTCAATCTGCCAGTCTATTGGTGCAAGACCAAGCTCTGTGAGTTTTCGGTTTGCAATGGCGAAATGATTGCATCCGAAAAAGCCTCGGCTTGCAGACAGCGGACTTGGGTGAACACTTGTGAGGACAAGGTGGCGCGTTTTATCGATGTAGAGTGATTTGGATTTTGCGTTATTGCCCCAAAGCATGAAAATGACGGGTTTTTGGCGATTGTTTAAAATCTTTATCACCTTATCGGTAAATATCTCCCAGCCGATGTTTTTGTGGGAATTCGGGCTATCCTTAACTACGGTGAGTGAAGTGTTTAAAAGGAGTACACCCTGCTTTGCCCATTTTTCGAGATAGCCATTGTTTGGAATGTAGCATCCGAGGCTATCGTGAAGTTCTTTGTATATATTGCGAAGTGACGGAGGGATAGCAATGCCGGGTTTTACCGAAAATGCAAGGCCATGAGCTTCGCCCTCGCCGTGATACGGGTCCTGACCGAGAATGACAACCTTGACATCACCATAGTCGGTGAGACGGAATGCATTATATATATCGTACATGTCGGGGTAGATATGTTTTGATGAATATTCGCTTTTAAGAAACTGTCTCAGCTTAAGATAGTAACTTTCTTCGAACTCATCTTTTAAAATATTGTCCCATGAATTACCAAATGGTTTCATAAGGTTCACCGCCTCATTTTCTGGAGTTGGCTTTTGCCCTTAGTGTTTTATCGAGAATTTGCTTTCTGATGCGCAGTGATGTGGGAGTGACCTCCAAAAGCTCATCATCGGCAAGAAACTCGATACAGTTTTCAAGTGACATATCGACGGGCGGAACAAGGCGAAGAGCCTCGTCGGAGCCTGATGCACGCATGTTGGTTACGTGCTTTCTTTTGCACACATTGACATCGATATCGCCGCCACGGTTATTTTCGCCGACAACCATGCCCATGTATACTTTTTCACCGGGGCCAATGAAAAGACTGCCTCTTTCCTGAGCATTGAAAAGACCGTAGGTGACTGTTTCACCATCTTCGAAAGCAACAAGTGAGCCTCTTGAGCGAACAGGGATATCGCCTTTGAATTCTTCATAGCCATTGAGGATATGGTTCATAATACCATTGCCTCTTGTGTCGGTCATGAGCTGAGAGCGATAGCCGATGAGGCTTCGTGACGGGATGTTGAATTCTATACGGGTGTAGCCCGATTCAGACGGTGACATATTTATGAGCTGAGCTTTTCTCTCGCTGAGAGTCTGAATGACTGTGCCGGTGTATTCTTCGGGTACATCGACCATGAGAAGCTCCATAGGCTCCATAACCTTGCCATCGATGATTTTGTTGATTACCTGAGGCTTGGACACCTGAAATTCGTAGCCCTGGCGTCTCATTGTTTCAATGAGGACAGAAAGATGAAGCTCGCCTCTGCCCGATACTTTAAAGGTTTCGGCAGAATCGGTTTCTTCAACCTTTAAGCTGACATTGGTAGCCATTTCTTTGAAAAGCCGGTCGCGAAGATGACGACTTGTGACAAACTCGCCTTCTTTGCCTGCAAAGGGACTGTTGTTGACAGAAAAGTTCATTGAAATGGTAGGCTCATCGATATCTACAAACGGGAGTGGTTCGGGAGTGTCGGGGTCGCAGATGGTTTCACCGATTTTGATGTCGCCTACACCTGAAACCTGAACAATATCGCCTATGGTGGCAGATGATGCATCGCTGCGTTTAAGGCCATCATACATATACATCTTTGTGAGTTTTATGGGAACAGTGGTGCCATCTTTTTTGCATATAACTGCACTCTGTCCCATTTTTGCAGTGCCTCGCTCTACCCTGCCAACAGCTATTGGGCCGACATATTCATCGTAGTCGATGTTGGAAATGAGGAGCTGAAGAGGAGCATCCTCTTCACCCTCGGGTGCGGGAACATGGTTTATTATCATGTCGAAAAGAACTTTCAGGTCTTCGTTTTTTGTGCCTGGATCAAGTGTGGCATAACCGTCTCTTCCCGAGGCGTATACAACAGGCGAATTGAACTGATCGTCGGTGGCTTCAAGCTCTAAAAACAGTTCGAGAACTTCATCGACAACATCATATGGTCTTGCATTGGGACGGTCGATTTTGTTTACAACAATTATTGGTTTAAGATTTAAAGAAAGTGCTTTTTTGAGCACAAAACGGGTTTGGGGCATACAACCCTCGAAGCTGTCGACAAGCACCAGTACACCGTCTACCATCTTGAGAACACGCTCTACCTCGCCGCCAAAATCGGCGTGGCCGGGAGTGTCGACAATGTTGATGCGCACGCCCTCATAGACAAGGGAGGTGTTTTTGGAAAGAATGGTGATGCCTCTTTCTTTCTCGAGCTCGTTGTTGTCCATAACTCGCTCATCGACCTGCTGATTTTCTCTGAAAATGCCGCTTTGTCTGAGCATACCGTCGACCAAAGTGGTTTTACCGTGGTCAACGTGAGCTATGATGGCGACATTTCTTAAATTTTCTCTATGTGACATATCAATACCTCTATTCTGAATAAGAAACTGCGATATACACCAAAAAACCCCTTCACCAGAAGGGGTTTAAAAGTGACATTATTTGTCCATACCAAATTTCTTTTTGAACTTCTCTACTCTACCACCTGTGTCAACAAGTTTCTGCTTGCCGGTGTAGAAAGGATGGCAATTTGAACATATTTCAACAGTAATGTTCTCTTTTGTAGAGCTTGTCTCAAAAGTAGCACCGCATGCACACTTAATTGTGGTTGGCTTGTAGTCGGGATGAATTGCTTCTTTCATTGTATGTTCACCTCTTTCAACGGATAAAAATTACTTTTCGTATTAGACCTAAAGTATTGTATCACAAAACTTTCCAAAATGCAAGTTATTTTTTAAAAATTTTTCACACTTTCAAAATTTTGGATATTTCTGCTATACATTCGTCTAATTTTTGCTCTGCTTTTGCATAAGAATTCTCACAAACACCAAAATAGAACTTGATTTTCGGCTCAGTGCCGGAAGGTCTTACTGCAAACCAGGCATTGTTCTCGAGGTCATAGCGGAACACATCTGATGACGGGAGGTTAAGTTTTTCTTCGCTTCCGTCGGTAAATGATGTGATAACACCATTTTTTACATCCCACATTCTGAGGACTTTAAGACCTGCAAGTTGTTTTGGAGGATTTTTCCTGAACATCTCCATTATATTTTTTATCTTTTCGGCTCCGTCTATGCCCTCAAATGTGACAGACTTGCCTCTTTCGAGATAATAACCGTATTTTTCATACAAAGCTACAAGACCTTCGTACAAGGTCATGCCTCTGAGTTTATAGTCGGCAGCCATTTCGGAGATAAGCATTGCCGCAACAACGGAATCTTTATCACGGGCGTAGGTGCCTGAAAGATAGCCATAGCTCTCTTCAAAGCCGAGAATGAACTCGTTGTAGTTGTCATTTTCTTCGAAATCTTTTATAAGCTCGGCGATATATTTAAAGCCGGTGAGTACATCGTGAACATGAACACCGTAGTCTTTGGCAATCGGATATATCATAGATGTGGTTACAATTGTCTTGATGAGTGCGCCTTTGCTGTTTAAGGTGCCATTTTCCTTCATTGAGCGAAGCATAAATTCTGACAAAAGCACGCCAACCTGATTGCCTGTGAGGGTAACAAAATCACCATTTGCATCGGTTGTAACAACACCTATACGATCGGCATCGGGATCTGTTGCAAATATAAGGTCGGCTTTTTCTTTTTTTGCCATCTCGATGGCATAGGAAAAACCTGCTTTTTCCTCGGGGTTGGGCGATTTAACAGTTGAAAAATCGGGATCAGGTAATTCCTGCTCTTTGACAATGCGGAGATTGTTTACACCTATCATGCCAAGGATACGGCGAACGGGCTTATTGCCTGTGCCATGGAAGGGAGAATATATAACACTGAAGTCGTCACCGAGTTTTTTTATGGGCTGTGTTGAAACAGACTGCTTTAAAACATTCTGAAGATAGGCGTTATCAACCTCTTCGCCTATTATTTTAATAAGTCCTTTTTGTTTTGCTTCGTCTTCGAGCATTACTTTTACATCGCCAAATATATCGATTTTGTCTATAATGGAAATAACATAGTCGGATGAAGATGGTGGAAGCTGACCACCGTCTTTTCCATATACTTTGTAGCCATTATATTCTTTGGGATTGTGACTTGCTGTGATAACGATACCCCTTGAGCAGCCGAGATATCTTACTGCAAACGAAAGCTCGGGCGTGGGGCGAAGCTCATCGAAAAGATAGGCTTTTATACCATTTGCTGCTAAAACCTTTGCACTTTCGAGCGCAAATTCGTATGACTTATGACGGGAATCGTAGGCAATGACAACACCTGCATCAATTGCCTCCTGACCGGAGTTTTTAATATCTTCGCACAGGCCCTGTGTGGCACGACGGACGGTGTAGATGTTCATGCGGTTGGTGCCTGCACCTATTATGCCTCTGAGACCGGCTGTGCCGAATTCGAGATCGCGGTAGAAACGCTCTTTGATTTCGTTTTCATCACCGGAGACAGACTTTAGTTCTTCTTTTGTTTTTTCATCGACAATCGGACTTGTGAGCCATCTTTTGTAATTATCAGAATAATTCATTCAGATCAACCTTTCCAAATCAGATTTAATTACTATACCACTAAATATATATTATACTATATAATCATGTCAAAATCAACAAAAAAATTATGGCGCAAAATATTGTTATTTCAATATTTTTATGATATACTAATTACAGAAAGAACTTAAGCATACAGGAGATATTAAAGCAAAATGAGAATTGTAAAATCTGACGATATTACCGGTTTGGTCAGACAGATGTGCATGGATGCAAACTACAACCTCAGCTGCGATATGAGAAACGCAATTGATAAAGCCGCGGAAAAGGAAGAGGCTCCGGTTGGAAAAGAAATCCTTGAAAAAATAAAAGAAAACTATATCATCGCCGAAAAAAAACAGATGCCCATATGTCAGGACACCGGAATGGCTGTGTTTTTTGTGGACATCGGAAACGAGGTATATGTCGAGGGTGATACAATCACTGAAAGCATTAACAAAGGTGTGAGTCTTGGATATACCGAAGGGTATCTGAGAAAGTCTATCGTGAAGGACCCTCTTTTCAGAGAAAACACAGGCGACAATACACCCGCTGTGGTGCATTACAGTTTTTCTAAAGGTGACAAAATCAAAATCACAATTGTGCCAAAAGGTTTTGGCAGTGAGAACATGAGCGCAATCAAAATGTTTGCCCCGTCCGGCGGTGTGGAAGCTATCAAAAAATTTGTGGTTGAAACCGTCGACAAAGCGGGCAGTAACCCTTGCCCTCCTATCGTTGTGGGAATTGGCATAGGCGGAGATTTTGAAAGCTGTGCCATTATGGCAAAGAAAGCTCTTGCAAGAGATGTTGAAAGTTCACATGAAAACAAATATTACTCAGATCTTGAAAAAGAACTTTTATCACTTATAAATAAAACAGGTATCGGACCTCAGGGATTTGGCGGAAAAGCTACTGCGCTTGGTGTAAACATCGAAACAGCCCCTACTCACATAGCCGGTCTCCCCTGTGCAGTTAACATAAGCTGTCATGCATCAAGACATCTTACTAAAATTTTATGATATAGTCCACAGTTGTGGTTTATATACTATTTTCAATTAAGGAGCTGATTATATGAAAATCGCGATTACCGGCAGAAAAATTGACATTACTGAAGGTCTCAAAAGCTATGCAACAAAAAAGCTTTTAAAGCTTGACAAGTTTTTCAGCGACGAGTCTACTGCTCAGGTGACATTATCTGTGCAAAAAGATGATCACATCATCGAAATAACAGTATATCACGAAGGTATGATTTTCAGAGCAGAGGTCAGGGACAGTGATATGTATGCCTGCATCGACAGAGTTATCGATGTGCTTGAAAGACAAATAAGAAAGCAAAAAACAAAGCTTGAGAAAAAGCTGAAAACAGGTGCTTTTGATACTCCTTATGACTTTGGCAATTATGATGAAGAACCTGAATTTAAAATAGTGAGAATAAAAAAATATGAAAATAAGCCCATGAGTGCTGACGAGGCAATACTTCAGATGAATTTGCTCGGACATGAGTTTTACATTTTCAACAATTCTGAAACCAATGACAAAGAAGTTGTATATAAAAGAAAAGATGGAAATTACGGTCTTATCGAATTGTCATAACATAACTTATTAATTTATAAAATCACACAAAGGATTTCCTTTGTGTGATTTTATCTCGGAGCGTGTATTGATTTTGACCAATCTCTTAATTAAAGCATTTATAAAAGATTATAAAAGCACAGATAAGCCGTCTGTGCGTACATCTTACGGAAAACTATCAGGTATTGTCGGTATAGTATGCAATGTTTTTCTTTTTACATCAAAGCTGATTATCGGCATTTTATCTTCGTCTGTTGCAATAATTGCAGACAGTGTAAACAATCTCTCTGATGCCGCATCAAGCGTGATAAGCCTTGTAGGATTTAAGCTTTCAAGTAAACCTGCTGACGATAAGCACCCCTACGGGCATGGCAGATATGAATACTTATCGGCTCTTTTGGTTGCAGTGATTGTGATGGTTATAGGCGTTGAGCTTTTTAAAACAAGTATTGGAAAAATCATAAACCCTCAAAGTGTTGCTTTTGGGATGCCGCTTGTTTTGGTGCTTGCAGTTTCCATAACAGTTAAGCTTTGGATGATGAAATTCAATAAATCAATAGGAAAAATTATCGATTCGCATGCTCTTAAAGCAACAGCGGCCGACTCAAGAAACGACGCCATTGCCACTCTTGCAGTGCTTTTAGCATCTGTGATATCGCATTACACAGGATATGAGCTTGACGGATTTATCGGTCTTGGGGTATCGGTATTTATTCTTATCAGCGGACTTGGTCTTGTGAAAGAAACAATTGACCCGATGCTTGGATGTGCACCAAATGCCGAGCTTACAGACATAATAAAAAATATGATACTCTCCTGCGAGGATGTAATCGGAGTGCACGACTTAATCGTTCACGATTATGGACCAAATAAAAAATTTGCCAGTGTGCATGTGGAAATGCCCGCCGAGCTTGATCCGGTTAAGAGCCATGAAATCATTGACAACATAGAAAGAGAGCTTCTTGTAAGCCACGGAATACACCTTATCATTCACTTTGACCCCATTGTTACAAAAAATGAAGTTACCGACAATTTATATTATAAAATTGAAAAAGCGGTTAAAGAAATTGACCAAAGACTATCTATACACGATTTGAAAGCAGAAAAAAACGATGAGGGCACGCATCTGTATTTTGACTGTATATTGACTGACGAGATAAAACTTTGTGAATCGGATCTCATAACGCTTATTGAAAACAAAATAAGAGAATTTGATTCATCACTGATTTGTCATATCACTGTGGATAAAAGCTTTGCACCTATTGTGAAATAAATATTTAAAAAAAGGCTTGTGGTAAATACGATTTTAAAATCGCTTTACTACAAGCCTTTTTTCAGTTTATATTTTGAAAGGATATTTATTTCTTTTCTACGGCTTTAAATTCGCAAGGCTCTAAAATGATTTTCTCCTTGTGAGTGCCATAGTCAATTGTGGCAACAATGTCATTGTCAAAATCTGTGTTAAGAAGATATACCTTGTCGCCCTCATACACACTGAAGCGAAGCTGATCGCTGCCGTACACCTTGACGTCGGCACATCTGTGGCTTGCGGTGAGCATTTCACGAACAAGCATCTGATACATTGCAACTACCGGTCCGTAGGGGTATTCAAGATTAGTCATAAGGATAGCATAGCCTTCGCCACATTTATTTTCAACAAGAGAAATCGGCATGGCTTCTTCATCTTTATCGGCAAACTTATTTGAAAGTCTGGCGGCTGAAACACCGGTGGTAAGAGTAGTTTTTGCATAGTTCATATAACCTTCGGCAAAGGACGGATCACCACGGTCAAATTCGATTGTGGGATAGAGAAGCTCAGGAACAATACTTGGGTGGAGCTTGCATCCATCTTCGGACTCTATATAGTTTTGGGCATCGAGTGTACAACCGAAAAGATCAGACACATCACCGTTATTTATGAGGCTTATGCTGCCGTCTCGTTTTATGGAAGTGTTGAGATGAGCTGCTGTCATAAGGAGTCTGCCGCCACGCTCAACAAAAGTTTTTAGGTTTTTGTAAATTTCTTCGGTCATGGAGTTCCAACCGCAGAAGATGAGATAGTCATATTTTGAGAAAACATCGGCTCCTGCATTGGCACTTATAACATCATACTGACCGTAGGCAGGTGCACCCGAAAGATCAACCTCGCCATAGTTATTGACATCACACCAGCGGCGCTTTATAAATATGTTTTCGAGTATTCTCCAGGCATATTCGGAATTATCATAGCCAAAATCTCTCTGAAGATGTCCTCTCCAGATTGAACCACTGAAACGACCGAAGCTATAAGCATCGAGATTGCCATAGACAAATGCAACCTTTACCTTGGGGCCACCTTCGGGGCGGAAATCTTCTTTGGCAAACAAGGCAAAGTCTGACATAACCTTACGGTAATTCTGACATATCGGATGATCGTAATCAAAATTTTTACGATCGCGGAAACCCGCTTTTTCTTCACCATCTTCATTTACAAAAATACTGGCACCCGACATATAGGCATAGTCATATCCCATTTTGAAGCGCTTTTGTTTGAGTTCGTCCCATCTCAGACCGCCATACCATTCGTGAGCAAAGTATGCTGCCCATTTGTCATTTTTGAACGAAGACATTGCTCCACGGGCAAATGCGGCAGAAATTTCCATATCTGCCGGCCAGAATTCGATGGTGGGATATGTAACGCCTGCTTCGGCATTATACATTATGGGAGAAAAAGCTTCAACAACCGATACATCGAGAGTGCCACCCATTTTGTTGCCTTCGATGCCTTTTTTTACACAATCGATATAGTAGTCTTTTGCTTGCTGAAGATCTTTCCATATTGTTTTCTGAAAGGGTGGATAGCCTGCACCTGCACAGGAATGGTATGTGCCAAGCTCGCCCATATCATAGGCCACAAAGTATTTGCCTGCAATTTCTTTCATTTTCTCGGCAGTTTCTTTTGTAAAGCCTGAATGAGCTCTGTATCCGCCTCCGGAGAAAGAAAAATAGATTTTTCTTTCTGTAAGATATTTTGCCCATTCTATAAAGTATTTCTGATCAATCTTATCTCCGCCGCCGGGCATATGATTGGTAGAAATGGAAACATAGTTCATTCCTTCTGTTTGTTTTTTTTCAATTACATCAATTACCTTTTCGGGATCAAAGTCGTGTATACCAACCCTGAATCCATTGATAATTTCGTCTTTATTCATTTATGACACTCCTTTAATATATAAAGAATTGATTTTCAAGATAAATGGATTATTCATCTCTGCATTGTAAAATGCAAACGTTTTACAAAATTTACAAACATGAATAAAGAACATTTCTCAATCTCGGCTGATAATATTCTTCCTGAGGATTAAGCATATGGTGAGTGTAAAACATTGACAATTTCAGCTGTGGATCGATTAAAGCGGTCGAACCTGCTGCACCACCCCATCCAAATTCACCTAAATTACCATTAGAACCACTCTTTGCCTTATCTATAAGGGTTCTGACACCCAAACCATAGCCATAACCTGCCAAATGTTTCCACGAATAATTATCAAACTGTCTGCCAGAAAGCTGGTTTGTCCTTATAAGATCAATAGTGCTTGCAGATATAATCTTTTCGCCATTTTGGCCAATGCCATTATTGGCCAATGCAGAAACAAATTTTGAATAATCCGACACGGAAGTGGTTATTCCTGCACCGCCGCTGTCATACTCACTGCCAAAAACCAAAAAGTTGCTTTTTGTTTCTAACTCAACTCTTCCGTTATCTTTATTATTTCTTGCCTGCATTAGTATAAAATCTGATTCGTCGGAGTTAACATATTTATATTGCTGAGCCATTCTGTCCTGGACTTTTTCATTGTGATAACAGCTCTCATTCATTTCCAGCGGTTCAAATATGTTATGTTTTATGTAGTCACTGAATTTCTTTCCTGAAACAATTTCTATAACAGCTGCAAGTACATCGTGACTCATACCATACAACCACTGCGTTCCGGGTTCAAATGATAATGGTTTATTTGCAAGTGTTTTGGCAACGGATACAGTATCCATTTTTCCATCAGTGATTTTTCTGGCATTTTCAAATTCGACATGATTAAAATCAGAATCCATCCCCGATGTCATTGTAAAGAGATGGCGCAAGGTGATTGGATTTTTTGCTTTTACCAGATCTCCCGTCATGTGTTTTATATACATTTCACGATATTCGGGCAAAAAGTCATACAAAGGATCATCCAAAAGGAAATAACCTTTTTCATATAACTGCATCGCCGCCGTCACCGTTGCAATCTTTGAGCAAGAATAAATATTGAAAAGTTTATCTTGTGTCATAGGAATTTTCTTTTCAACATCCGCCCAGCCTGATTGATACGAAAACACCTCTTTGTTTTCAATGCAAACACTTATGCTGTTGCCCGGTATCCGCCAATCAGTAAGTTTGTCCATAAAATTTTTTAGTGCCGAAAAATCCATTATTTTTCTCCTTTTAGAGCCTATTTTACATAAATTGCAAACCGCTCCACCATCAGAAAAGCGGTTTGTATTTGTTTTATCGTTATTTATTTTATTGTGATTTCTTTTACTTCAACAACCGGTGTTATGCTTGTCATATCGGACCATACAAACATTTTTGCACAGTCAACAGGTTCAGAAACAGGTGCAGATATATTGACATATAAAACAAATTATTATATCATATATATGTATTCTTTGGTACAATTATAGTTGAACCACCTGTATTTTTCAATGAATTTATTGTTTATATTTATGGAGATTTTGTCATGGAAATAAGATGTGTCCCAAAAACAAATATGAATTTCCGCCTGGATTTTTTCGCCATTGCCTATGCCAAACTTGATGAAAACTGGAAAGCCTCCAATGTAACCGATCTATTTTCAAGGCTTTATTTTGTAAAAAGCGGAACAGGTTTTGTTGAATATGATAACAAGCGAATAGAACTACATGGCGGGAAGGTATATTTCATTCCGGCAGGCTGTGTTTTTTCTTTTGGGTGCGAAACTCTGGAAAAAATATATTTACACATTTGCGCTACAACTATTGAAAAATACGATATACTTGCAAAAGCAGAAGGCGTTTATTCTTTGGATTTTGCAAAAGAAGATTGGGATAAGCTTTATAGATACGCTTTTTCCGAAGATTATATTGACTTTATAAAAATGAAAACTATGATTTATGAAACTGTGCAATCTTTCATCGAAAAAATCCCTATGAAAAACACTTGTGTGAAGCAATATTCTGACCTTGTTCAAAACAGTATGAAATATATCCATGATAATATGCGAATCAATCTTACAACACGCGAAATTGCCGAATATCTTTATGTTTCAGAAAGCAAGCTCCGCAAGAAATTTTCAAATGAAATGGGAATTAGCATTGGCAAATATATAGATGAGCTTGTTCTTCTTGCCGCAAAGGAAAGGTTGGCTGATAAATCATATGATATATCTACCATAAGTGATGAACTTGGTTTTTGCGACACATTCTATTTTTCAAGAAGATTTAAAAAAGCCTTTGGAAGGACACCGAACCAGTATAGAAAAGAAATCATATTGATGTGATACTGCAGGTTTTAAAATGCTTTTCTGATATTAAAACCACCCGTCAAACGGGTGGCATACACTAATCCTATAAGGCTATTTTGTTGGCGTTGCCCCAAGGCACGCTGAAACGGTTTGTCAAATGCATAACTATTACAGGCTACCCCACAAGCGTGGTGGTCTTTTATTATCTTAGGAAAAATCACCTTCAATAGTCCGTGGCAATCGTTATACAAAAAAATACACCCCACAAAATTTGTGGAGTGTATATCATAAATTTTTATATTTTGTTTTTGGGATTGACAATGTCTCTCCAATCCATATCGCCTCTGTCGAGACCTCTGACCAAAACTTCGGCTGTTGCGATGTTGGTTGCAATGGGTACACTGTGAATGTCACAAAGTTTTAAAAGCGGTTCAACCTCAGGTTCTCTGCCCGGTTCGGTGAGAGGATCGCGGAAAAAGAGAACAAGGTCGATTTCATTATATGCAATGCGGGCTCCGATTTGCTGATCGCCACCCTGGGTGCCTGATAGAAACTTGTGTACGGAAAGTCCTGTTGCATCAACAATGAGACCACCGGTTGTGCCGGTAGCAACAAGATTATGCTTTGCAAAAATGCCCTTATAGGCAATGCAGAACTGTACCATAAGTTCTTTCTTTTTATCGTGTGCTATTAATGCGATGTTCAATCTTAAACCCTCCTTGATGTAATTTTGAGAACTAATTTATTTTTTGTGAAAATGCGCTCATTTGACATTTTCTTCGATAAGTCTATGTGCTGATTGTCGAGACGAGAGGCAATGTTTTCTATCTCTCTGCCTGCGAAAGTATTGTATCTGACAATAGGATCGCCACTCTGAAGGCTCTGAGGTACAAATTCGTCGTAGCGTATCATGCCGATGAGAGGTACACCCACCTCGTCTATGATATCTTCGACAAACCGATCATCATCGGACGAAGAGGAGACATCATTGAGCACAAGACGAACGTCACTGTCTGAAGACAATCTGCTCACACAAAGTGAGGTGTTTTGCACTGAAAGGATATCGGTCCCGCATATTGCCAGAACTACATCTGCACACAAGACGGAGACAGATGTTTCGATGCCTGTGGATGAAGGAGTATCGATGATGATATATTCATAGTGCCGCGAAACATTTGAAATAAAGCGGCTGAAACGCGGCTTGAAATTATCGGGCAGAGGAGAAACAGATGCACCGATAAAATCGGGAATGTGCTCTCTGTGGTCACAAGCGACAGCATCCTCAAAACGAACTGACTCTGATATTACATCTGAAAGATTATAGACAAGCTGATTTGTGACGCCAAGAGGAATATCATCATTTCTGACTCCGAAGCTGCAATCAATAAGAAGAGTTTTTTTGCCAAGCATCCTGAGCCCAACTGCAAGATTGACAGCCAGAGTTGTTTTACCACTACCACCTTTGCCTGAAATAACAGTGACAATTTTTGACATTTACATTTACCTCTCAGTATTTTAACACAAATTTCTTTCTTTGTCTAGTCGTTTTTTTATAAAAAAGATATAGAATTTACGAAATAAGGCTATTATCTTTTGCAACAGTATCGCCTGATGTTTTAGGATTGAGTTTGAAATACTCATTGTAAACAGCTTTTGCTATGGGTGCAGTGATGCTGCCCGAACCTGCATTTTCTATTACTACCGAAACAGCAATCTTCGGATTTTTGTAGGGCGCATATGATACAAACACACCGTTGGCACTTCCGCCATTTACCTGAGACGAACCTGTTTTGCTGCAAACCTCGATGGGATAGTCGCCAAATGTTGAAGAGGCTGTGCCATCATAGCTTACAAGGCGCATGCCGAGAGTGACAGCATCGTATGTGGAGTCGCTGATTGATACCGTGTTTTTGACAACAGGCTTTGTCTCGGACACAAGCTCACCTGTTTGTGAGCTTCTTATGGCCTTGGTGAGATATGGTTTATATATAGTGCCACGGTTTGCTATGGTTGAAGTGTAGCCTGCAAGCTGAAGAGGAGTGAAAAGATTGTAGGACTGACCGATGGACATTTGCAGAGTGTCGCCGGGATACCAAACCTCATTGAAGTTTAGTTCTTTATATTCTTTGTTTGCAAGAACGCCCGATATCTCCCCTTCAAGCTCAATGCCGGTTTTTTCACCAAGGTTCATTCTTCTGCCGTATTCCTCAAGCTTTTCAACACCAAGCCTTTTTCCGACCTCGTAGTAATAGTAGTTACATGAATTTTTTAGTGCATTTGCAGCATCCATCGGGCCATGGGTGGTTTGAGTTTCGGTGTATATCCAGCAGTTAAACTTCTGGTCGTAGTATTCATATACACCTTCGTCAACAATGACAGTTTTATCGGTAACTACCCCCTCCTCCAGAGCGGCAATTGTCGTGAGCATTTTAAACACAGAACCCGGAGGATATGCACCACTTATGGCTCGGTTGAGAAGAGGATTGGATTTATCTTTACTGAGTTTATCGTAGTCACGAGTGAAATTGTCGATGTCAAAATCGGGATAGCTTGCCATGGCAAGAATCTCGCCGGTTTCAACATCCTGAACAACAACCGATCCGCCACCTACATCGCTTCCCGAATTATCTGCTTTGGTTGAGCTTGCAGCTCTGATAGAGTCTATTGTGCTTTTGAGAGCATTTTCGGCTGCAATCTGCAAATCGATATCGATAGTAAGCATGGCATTGTTGCCGGGGATGGCAGGAGTTTCGGTAATTTTCGGGTCTTCCCCCACTCTTTGCGAAAAGCTTTTTTTGCCATCGATGCCTCTGATTTGCTTTTCGAGGATTTTTTCCATACCGTCTTTGCCTATGACAGCATTGAGACCATAGCCTTCTTCTTTAAGTTGCTCATATTCTTCCTGATATATTATATCCACCCTGCCCAAAATATGAGAAGCCACATTGCCATACACATAATTTCTGACGGGTGCACTGCTTACCTTGAGCCCACTGTACAGATCTTTGTTTTCTTCTATTGCCGATACTGTGTGAATGGAAACATCGGAAGCAAAACTGAAAGGATTGGCTGAGGAGAAATTACGATAGAGCATCTCGTATCTTAAAGCTAAAATATCTCTTACCTGCTGGGGAGAATACCTGTTGTCAACGCCGAATTTTTCTATGAGTGTTTTTACGCACTCGTCGGCATTGAGATTGTCGGAGATGCCAAGATTGAATTTGGTGTTTCTGATTTTTGTTTCAAGATCGGCACCGGAAAGATTTTTGTATTTGAATATGTATTTGCCATCTTCATATGCTATCGGGAAAGTGTCGATGTAGTCGTCATTGTTGGAATTGAACAGTGTTACAGTGTTCAGAATAAGATCGTTAAGTTCATCATTTGAAAGATTCGCATTGGAAAAAGCAACAGAAAAGCCTAATCTGTTGGTAACTATCGGACGACCGTAGCGATCGAGTATTTTACCTCTTGGCGCGGGAATAGACTCCACGCTTGAAAGGTAGGACTGTGACTTTACAAGGTACATTTCGGCATCAACTATCTGAAGCTTTATAAGTCTTATAAACAGTAAAGCAAACATGAGAACAGCAATAACTGAAAGTACGAAATATTTGTCTCTTATTCTGAATGACATTTAAATCCCTCTTACATATTCAAACTTGAGTTTATTTATCAGATAAACAAGTGGAACTGCAACAATTGTATTGTATGCACACGAAAGAAGTGTGTATCTTATTGTGATATAAAAAACAGGAAGACTATTTACGAAAAAATTTGTAATAGCAACACTTGCAAACTCATATAACAAACTTAAAGCAAAGACAGTGATGCAGATTATAATTTTTCTTTCATACAAAATTTTTGAAGAAAGAAACGAAGTAAAAACAGCTGTATATGTCATAAGAAGTGCATTTATGCCAAGTGCTGCATTGGTTGATACATCTGTTAAGAGTCCTGCTATGGCACCTACTAAGACACTTGAGAGGACAGAAGAATTTACACAATAGATTATGGTGAAAGTGAGCAAAAGATTTGGAACTGCGCCAAAAATTCTGAGAAGCTCACCAGATGTGGTTTGCACAAGAAAAAGTATTAAAAATGTAAGAAAGAGAAAAAACTTTTTCAATATGTTCACTACTCCTTTTCACTCATATTATTTTATTACAACAAAGACCTCGCCAATAGAGGAAAAATCCACAAGTGGTGCAACAACCGCATCCCATGAAATGCCATTGGAATTGGGTTTTATTTCGTTGATTTTGCCAATTGCAATGCCTGACGGATATATGCCTCCCGAACCCGATGTGGTTACTACATCACCAACCGAAACAGCTGTATCGGTGGTCAGGTATTTTATGGCACACAAATTTTTGTCGAAAACAGAGACATCACCCTGAATCATGCAATATTCTTCAATTCGCTCGACAACTGCTCCGACAGAGCTTGTGGTGTCGAGTATGGTTACAACCTTTGCCCAGTTTCTGCCAACCTCACTCACATGTCCCACAAGACCGATTTCTGTCATTACTGCATCGTTTTTCTTTATACCGTCTTTGAGCCCTTTGTCTATGGTAAGGCAGCTTGCCCAGTTTTGAGTGTCGGAAGCAATGACATTGGCAGCTTTGAGATTGTATTCTGATGTTGTTTTGCTGAGTTCAAGCATGGAACGGAGTTTTTCGTTTTCTTCAAAGAGCTTATCGTAGTCGGCACATTTTTTGTTCATTGCAATAATCTGTTGTTTTAAAATGGTGTTTTCTGTTTCGTACTTGTCGGCATCGACACCGTATTTAAGGCAGTTTGACACAAAATTTCCTGCCGAGCGAAAAGGTTTGAGCACAACGCCTATTGTGTTTGAAACAATGCCTGCATTAGGTTTGCCGGCACTTGATGATATCATGAGGGAAACAAAGAGCACTGTGAGAAGAATAATAACTATACTGTTTTTATGATTTCTAAAAAAATTCATTTGTATGCACCTGCTTATGTGAGGATTTTATGACTTGAAAATTTTTCTGTTGGTATTTTTATCTTCAATCAGTTTGCCGAGTCCGAGCGCAACACTGCACAGAGGGTTGTCTGCAATCTGAACCGGCATGCCTGTCAGATTCGAAATGAGGGAATCGATGCCTTTTATCAAAGCTCCGCCACCTGCCAGAACTATACCCGACGAGAGTATGTCGGATGAAAGGTCGGGCGAAGTTTCTTCGAGAACAGTTTTAATGGCATTGATTATTGAATGAATTTCGGGAAGAAGCGCATTTTTTATATCGTCACTGTTCACAGAAGCTGAAGAAGGCAAGAACGAGGCATAGTTTCTGCCACTGATTTCAAATTGTGAAGACGACGGGGTTTCAGAGACTGTTCCAAGTTTTAATTTTATAGTTTCTGCACTGTGATATCCGGTACAGATACCGTACTTTTTGCGGATATAGCTGATTATTGCTTCGTCGAATCTGTCGCCGCCAATGCGCACAGTTTTGTGTGAAACGATGCCGCCAAGCGAAATGACTGCCACCTCGCTTGTGCCTCCGCCAATGTCTACGATCATGATGCCTGAAGCATCATCAACACTAAGACCTGCGCCTATCGCTGCTGCCATGGGTTCTTCAATGAGACTTATATTTCTTATGCCTGCTCCTGAGGCAGCTTCCATGGCTGCCTTGCGTTCAACTTCAGTTATGCCCGCAGGCACACTGACTATTGCACGGGGTTTGAACCCCGATGACTTTATGACTTTTTTTACAAAAAAGCCTAGCATTGCCCCTACTGCTTCAAAATCGGCTATTACACCGTCGGTCAGAGGGCGTATGGCTTTTATCTGAGAATGGGTGCGTCCAAGCATTGCTTTTGCTTCTGTGCCAACTGCAACAATTTTGCCACTTGCAGCATCAATTGCAACAACACTTGGTTCATCTAAAACAATGCCTTTTGTTTTTTGATATATGAGTGTATTAGCAGTTCCAAGGTCAATTCCTATATCTTTTTTAGACACAGGTACTTCTCCCTTCAGATTATTACACCAAACTCCTTTTTAAGCAACTGATACAATCTGGAAAGAGGCAAGCCGACTACATTGTAGTAGTCACCGTTTATCTTTTCAATAAACACCCCTGCATATTCCTGAATGCCGTATGCACCTGCCTTGTCATAGGGTTTGTATGTATTGATATAATCTGCGATTTCTGTATCGGTCATAGGGAAAAAACTGACCTCAGTTTCACAGTAGTCGGTTACTGTGGTCATGGTGGTGCTGTCGGTTACTGAAATGCCTGATACAACGGTATGGGTGGAGCCTGAAAAAGATGAAAGCATCTGATATGCCTCGTCAAAATTATGGGGCTTGCCAATGATTTTGCCATCGGACACAACGACAGTGTCGGCACCTATAACAAGGGCGCCCTTATGTGATTTTGAGGCTACATCGGCAGATTTGAGCATGGCAAGCTCCTGAACATAAAACTTAGGAGGAATGTCTTTTGCAATGCCTGACTCATCGACATGGCTTTCAACAACTTTAAACTCAAGCCCTACCCCACTTAAAATCTCACGCCTGCGAGGAGATTTGGAAGCAAGAATAAAATCCATTTATTTCACCTCTCAAAAGGAGCCCGTGGAGCCAAAACCTCCACTGCCTCTTTGTGTTTTTTCTAAAGTGTCGGAAACTGTGAATTGAGCTTTTGCCACCTCTAAAATTACCATCTGTGCAATTCTTTCGCCATTTTCTATGGTGTATGGTTCATTACTTAAGTTGACAAGCGCAACTTTAATTTCACCCGTGTAGTCACTGTCGATGACGCCAACCGAATTTGCCAGTGTTATGCCATGCTTTGAAGCAAGGCCTGAACGGGCAAAGAGAAATGCACCAAACTCGGGACCGGGAAGTGAGATTGCAATGCCCGTGGGGATGAGCGCTCTTTCAAGTGGAGCGAGAGTGATGCTATGTTCAAGCACAGCTTTCAGATCCATGCCGGCAGAACCGTCGGTTGCATAAAAAGGCAGTGCTTTTTCTTTATTATTATCTAAAAACTTGATTTTAATCTCAGCAGTTTTCATTTTTGAAACCTTCCTTTTGTTTATTACAAAACACCGTTATAGTAATGACCTCTGGTAAAGAAGCCTTCGGGTTTTTTGCCTTTTTCATACATTGCGACCACTCTTTCCATCTCTTCGGGTGTTTCCACGGTAAAATCATAGCGATGGAAGTCGGCACAGACATTCTTTAACTCATTGAGTCTGTCGGACATAACGATGGGTGCGCTGTTATAGATAACATTTGTGCATGAGGTTTTGTCGGGCACAACGGGAAAACAGATGTTTTTTCGGTCTTTGAGATAATAAATTTCTCCCGGTTTACAGGAGCATTTATTTTTGGAAGAACGAACAACGCAGTTGCGAACTGTCATCATGGAAATTCTGCCATAGACAACAATTTCCGTGGGAACAGATGAGCCTATGTCTTTGAGCTCTGCAATTGTGAGCTCGGGTGAAAGACAAATCGAGTCGACACCCATGCTCATAAGCTGCTTTGAAGAGAGCGTGTTGAAAACATTGAGTCTGTAATCGGCATATATTTTTTTGCCTTTGTCGACCAAGGAAAGCTGGCCGATGTTTGTAGTGCAAACTGCATCAGTCTTGATTGTATTTATGTCAATTGGTCTTGTATCGTGAATAACAGGAGGAAGTTTTGGCACAAAAACATCGGGTTCGGAATTGAAATATGATGAGTGCAACCTGTATACATCATAAGGAACATATACACGTTCAAAGCCAAGGTCAAACGCTTTCTGCGCCTGCTCGAAGTTAAGAACTGAGCAGGTTATGCGAGAGTGTTTCGGCTTTTTTTCCGGTTTTATAATCATGATATCGGAACTATCTGTTTGTCTGCCGGAGGAAAGAATGTGAGCTTTCAGCTTATCAAAAGCATCTCTTCTGAGCGCATTTATATCTTTAACTGAAATATAAATGCCATCATCTGCCATAATTCTGAGCGAAGAATATTCAAAAACTGTGCCACCAAGTTTTAAGAGCTGCTGTCTTATTCTTTCTTCATCAACGGGAACATTCTGAGCAGGCTCAATTATATTTTCAGATATTGATGTAAACTTTTGTGAGTCATAGCAAACAGTAAATTCTGCTCTCTTGCCAAGTTTTGCAGAAAATTCAGCATCAACACCTATGTGGAAATCTGATACTGCAAAGCTTTTGGCCTCATTTAAAACATCATCGGTAGCAGTGGCGAAGATGTTGTCCTGATTTGAAGAGTAGCTGAGCATTTCTCTGCCATATGAAGCATTATAGTAGCCCTGAGTAAAACCACAACGTGAGAAAACATTTTTTAAAAGCTTTTTGTCGTCTGAGCTTATTTTGCCACCGTCACGGTATTTGTTGTATATGCCGGAAACTGCGCTCACATAGGCTTCACTTTTCATTCTGCCCTCAATTTTGAACGAGGTGACACCTGCATCTTTTAACTCTTTGATGTGTTCGGCAAGGCAAAGGTCTTTAAGGCTCAAAAGATATTTTTCTTTTTCGCTTACCTCTGCACCGGTGGAATCTAAAAGTGTATAGGGCAAGCGGCACGGTTGAGCACAGGAGCCTCGGTTACCACTGCGACCGCCAAGAAAGCTCGAAAAAAGACACTGACCTGAATAGCTCATGCAAAGAGCACCGTGAACAAACACCTCGAGCTCTATGGGGCAATTGGAAGCAATGTGTTTTATTTCTTCAAGCGAGAGTTCTCTTGAAAGCACTACCCTGTCAAAGCCGAGCTTGTGGGCCATCTGTGCACCGGCAAGGTTGTGAATGGTCATCTGTGTGCTTGCATGAATACGAAGGTCGGGAAAATGTTTTTTAATTATATTAAACACGCCGAGGTCCTGAACAATAACACCGTCGACACCTGAAATGTAGCAAAATTTTATGAATTCATACACATCTTCCAGCTCTGCGTCTGAGACAAGAGTGTTGACAGTTACATAGAGCTTGGCAAAACGGAGATGAGCATATTCTATCGCTTCAATGATTTCATCGTTTGAAAGATTTACTGCATTTGTGCGCGCACCAAATCTTGAGCCTCCGAAATAGACAGCATCGGCGCCTGAATCTATGGCAGCTTTCACACAGCTGAGGCTGCCGCCGGGAGCAAGAATTTCGATTGTTTTGTTTGACATTTTTATCATTCTTTCTGAAAAAATACTAACGCAGTCGGTTTGAGGAAATCACATTTTTGAGATATTTCTTTTCTTCCTCGAGCACACTGATTTCTCTTTTGAGTTTTTCTTCTTCAGACAAATAAGATGCGAGCTCATTTTCGAGAGCTTCTATTCTTTCTCTTGATTTAACAAGCTCATCGCAAAGATTGATAGCAGTTAAAACAGATGCTTTCATTGGCTTGAGGTTGTGATTTTTTGAAATATCATTCATTCTTTCTTTAACCTCTGTGCATAGCTTTTCAAGATATTGTTCATCATCTGAAGCAACGAAAGTGTATTCGCTTCCTAATATGGTGGTTTTATATTTATTTTTATTGTTCATTATGATCCTCTTTTCAAAATTTAAAGACAACTATACTTATTTTACATTATACTACAAAAACAAATAAAAGAAAAGAGTTTTTTAAAAATAAACAAAAAAACACTCCGAATAAATCGGAGTGTTTTGATTGGCTTTATAACTTATGCAAGTTCTGCAAAGTATTTGATTGTTCTAACCATCTGGCTTGTGTATGAGTTTTCGTTGTCATACCATGAAACAACCTGTACTTCATAAAGATCGTCAGATACTTTGGAAACCATTGTCTGAGTAGCATCGAAGAGTGAACCGTAGGTGATACCGATGATATCGGAAGATACGATTTCGTCTTCGTTGTAGCCGAAAGATGCAGAAGATGCAGCTTTCATAGCAGCATTGATGCCTTCTTTTGTAACATCTTTGCCTTTAACAACAGCTGTGAGAATGGTTGTGGAACCTGTGGGAACGGGAACTCTCTGTGCAGAACCGATGAGCTTGCCATTGAGTTCGGGAATAACAAGACCGATAGCTTTTGCAGCACCTGTGGAGTTAGGAACAATGTTAACTGCGCCTGCTCTTGCTCTTCTGAGGTCGCCTTTTCTGTGGGGACCGTCGAGAATCATCTGATCGCCTGTGTATGCGTGGATGGTAGACATGATACCGCTCTGGATGGGAGCATAGTCATTGAGAGCTTTTGCCATGGGAGCGAGACAGTTTGTTGTGCAGGAAGCTGCAGAGATGATTGTATCATCAGCTGTGAGAGTGTCTTCATTAACGCTGAAAACGATTGTTTTGAGGTCGTTGCCTGCGGGAGCAGAAATAACAACCTTTTTAGCACCTGCATTGATGTGTGCCTGTGATTTGTCTTTTGAGCAATAGAAGCCTGTGCACTCAAGTACTACGTCTACATCGAGTGCGCCCCAGGGGCATTCGTTTGCATCTTTGATAGCATAGATTTTAATTTCTTTACCATCTACTGTGATGGAATCTTCACCAGCTGCAACGGTGTGACCGTCGTATCTGCCCTGAGATGAGTCATACTTGAGAAGATGAGCAAGCATCTTAGGATCTGTGAGATCGTTGATAGCTACGATTTCGTAACCTTCTGCACCAAACATCTGTCTGAATGCCAAGCGGCCAATACGGCCAAAACCATTAATAGCAACTTTTACTGCCATTTTTTATTCCTCCTTGAATTTAAAAAATATAGCTATGGTATATATTTTACTATAAAATGTAAAAATATGCAAGATGTGTCGTTAAAAAATTAACACAAAAATTAGTCATTAATGTGAACATTTTTCATTACAATTGGCGAAACAGGCTTACCGTTTATGTCTGTTTCGGAGCCGGCTATTCTGTCTATTACATCTTTGCCCTCTACTACCCGTGCAAAACCTGCATATTCACCATCAAGGTCATGAGACGATGTGAGCATAATCATAAACTGAGCTACGCCGGTGTCGTAGTTGCCATCGATATGATTCAGAGCAAGAGTATATTTTTCGAGTTTTAAGGTGTTGCTTTTGCCATTTTTGAAAAACTCACCAACTACTGATGACGGGTTCTGACCTGATTCGTCGGAAGATGCTAAGGATGAAGCCTCTGATGAAACAAGGTTTTTGCTGTGATTGATTATTTCAATCGTAAATCCGTTGTAGTAACCACTTTCTACAAGTGAAAGAAAATGGCGCACTGTTTCGGGAGCATATTCGGGATAGGTTTCTGCCACAAATTTGCCATAGCCATCAACCTCAAAGGTTACGAATGTATGCTCGGGAGTGGCGGCAGATGTCGGGGCAGTGTCGATGCTCAGAGTGTCGGTTTCAACTAATGTGTCGGGAGTTTCACCACCGGAGCATGCTACAAACAAAACTGCGATAGCAGCAATTGAAAACAAAAGTTTTAAAAATTTCATACAAAGCCTCCTGTGTGACAATATATTATCATTATAACGGTTATTTTTGAATTTTGCAATACAAATTGCAAAATTCAAAAATTTCATTACACAGAAAATACAAATAGCTCCGCTTGTTATGTTGTTATATGTCCGAAGACTTTATTTAACTAAATCTTTATATATTTCTCTGATGTTTTCGTATATATATTCGGGTTTTATATCGCTGTTTTCAACATCCTGCAAAGTTCCCTCGCCGCTCAGAACAAAAATCGTGCTTATTTGGGCATTTACACCACAGGCTATATCTGTATAAAGTCTGTCACCCATGAGAGCTGTTTCTTCTTTGGAAAAACCTGTTGCTTTCATTGCAAGGTATGCCATTTCAGGCTCGGGCTTTCCGATAAATTTAGGGCTTCTTTTAGTGGCTTTGAAGATTATATCTGCAAACGAACCGCAATCGGGCACAAAGCCATACCATGTGGGACATACCCAGTCGGGATTGGTTGCTATATAATCGACACCCTCTCCAAGAAGGATGCACGCATCTTCAAGCTTTTTGAAAGTAAGTTCTGTGTCATTTGAAATACACAGACAATCTA
>JAZNBF010000080.1:0-5045 GCA_045586905.1 Clostridia bacterium | reverse complement strand
AGAAAACCAACCTTGCCCATGCCTCTTTTGGACATGATACGACCTGCAACAACAACATTCTGACCGTCGTAGGCAGAAATGTGTGCCTGTATTTTTTCAACCTCGTCGGAACCGCGTTTTGTGATTTCACGCTCCTCTTCGGTGTAGTTGTCTTTAATTTGTGATGAGGTGTGGGTTCTTTCAAATTTTGTGATTTTGAAAGGATCTCTGCCTTCCTCCTGAAGCTCGGTAAGCTTGTCACGACGAACCTGCAAGATTTCGTTGAGTTCAAGCTCGGGAGCATTGTTTTGCTGCTCACTCATTCGGGAATTCCTCCTTGTGTGTATTATTTGCTGATTTCAAGTATTTTAAATTCGATTGCTCCTCCGGGGGTTTCTGCAAACACAACATCGCCCACTTTTTTGCCTATGAGGGCACTTCCTATGGGTGACTCGTCGGAAATCTTGCCGGAGTCGGGATCTGCTTCGGTAGAGCCTACGATGGTGAAGACTTCCTCGTCATCGAACTCTACATCTAAAACCTTAACCTTTGAAAATATGCTTACAGCATCGGTGCCCACATCTTCGGCTTCGATAACCTTTGCATTTTTGAGCATTTCTTCAATTTTTGCAATACGCTCTTCCATTGAAGCCTGCGCATCTTTGGCTGCATCGTATTCGGAATTTTCGGAAAGATCGCCAAAACCTCTTGCAATCTTAATTCTTTCGGCAATCTCTTTTCTGCCGACAACTTTGAGGTGTTCGAGTTCGTCCTCCAGTTTTTTGAGGCCCTCGGGGGTAAGTATAACCTCTTTTGCCATGTTAATATCCAACCTTTCTGCCCGCACATAAGAAAAAGCAAAACGCCTTATCTGCGAGCGCAATAAGGCCAAAATATGTCATATTCTTCATATTATAACTACAAAATTGATTTTTGTCAATAGTTTAACAATCACGCAGGATTTTAAAATTTTGTGCCAATGAAGCCATTATATTTCGCGTCTGCCCTCTATGGCTTTGGCAAGTGTTACCTGGTCGGCATATTCGAGGTCGCCGCCAACGGGAATACCATAGGCAATGCGAGTCACCTTTACGCCGAAAGGCTTGAGAAGGCGCGAGATGTACATGGTGGTGGCTTCGCCCTCAACACTTGGGCTGATTGCCATTATTACCTCCGAAACCTCTCCCGATGAGATGCGGGCGACGAGCTCTTTTATGCGTATGTCTTCGGGGCCGATGGAATCCATGGGTGAAATGCATCCGTGGAGGACATGGTAGGTGCCGGAGTATTCTCTTGTTTTTTCGAGTGCGACAACATCTTTACTCTGCTCCACAACGCATATGACAGATGAGTCTCGCTTGGGAGACGAGCATATTTCGCACACATCCTGCTCGGTTATGTTCTGACAAACGGAGCAGTAGCCTATTTTTTCTTTTGCCTTCTGAATGGTCCTTACTATATCGTCAACATCATCTTTGGAAAGCGACAGTATATAATATGCCATTCTGACAGCACTTTTATTGCCGACACCGGGCATGCGGCGAAAAACATCTATGAGTTTTGAGAAGCTTTCGGTGTAAAGCATGTCTTTTTCCTCTCTAACACAAATAATATTACACTGAGTGCACAATTATAACACTTAATTTTTTATATTCTTTTCAATATTTTCAACAATATTCATATAGAAATCACGGGTGTGTGCTTTGAAATAGCTGCATATTTTTTTCGCTCTTTCTTTTTCGCCTGCATAAAGCTCAAAATCGAGCAGCTTGACACCGTTTTCCATAATGCCGCAAACCACTTTGTATTCTATTTCGTTTATGGGAATATAGTCGGCATAGACCTTGTTGAGATCGGAGGTGTCGTTGTTGATTTCACGGGCGGCACTTATGATGCTTTCACGGATGCTGGCAGGTATGCGCGAGGAAAAATATTCGCAGGTTTCTTCGCCCATGTGGGTGAGAGTGTAGACATATTCTTCGCCTATTTTGAACTCTTCGGCACTGCCTATGTCGATGACAGCCTTGAGATACTCCTGAAGCTCAAAATACTGAATGTCGGCACTTTGGGACACAACCTGACTCAAAACCTGATAGTTAGGACTTTGCTTGAGATTTTTGAGTGCAAAAAGGATTATTAACTTTGATTCGTAGTCATCGGGTTTGTAGACAAACGGTTTCAACTCTATTCACTCCCCTATGCCAATATTACGCCGACTCCGGCGTGTTAAAACAGATTTCTTTTGAATATATTTTAAAAAACGCAGCTTGTGGGCTGCGTTTTTTATGATGTGAATTATGCAGTGTATGGTGCAAGCTCTGCGGCAATTGCATCTGCATCGTCTGTGTGAACCTGAACCTCGATTGGCTTTGTAAGGTCAAGGCTGAATATGCCCATGATAGATTTTGCATCTACAACATATCTGTCGGAAATCAGGTCGATATCGAAATCATATTTGCTCACAATGTTTACAAAGTTTTTTACATCTCCGATGGAGTTGATTTTTACTTTAAAAGTTTTCATTTTCGTATAACCTCCTGTAATTTGAAGTATTTATTTACACATATATAATACAACTTTTTTCCATCTGTGTCAAGTCAATTTAGGGGGTCTTGAAAATATTTGTAAATAGTGTATAATAGTTATTGCGTTATATTAAAATCAAGGAGATTTGCAAATGAAAACAGTGTCTTTTTGCACACTCGGCTGTAAGGTCAATCAATATGAAACCGAAGCTATGCTCACCCTTTTTAAAGACAGAGGGTATGAGACAAAAAGCTTTGACGAGGTGTGTGATATTTATATTATCAACACTTGTGTGGTGACCTCGGAGGCAGAGCGCAAATCGAGACAAATGATAGGCAGAGCCAAAAAGAAAAATGCCGATGCTCTTGTGGTTGTTGTCGGCTGTTACAGCCAGATGGCGCCCGATAAGGTGAGTGCGCTTGGATATGCCGACATTATCATTGGCACAAAAGACAGAGCGAAGGTGGTTGACCTTTGTGAAGAAAAGCTGAAAGAAGCGCCTCCCGTGGTGTGCGTTGGCAACATACTGAAAGAAAGAAGCTATGAAAACCTTGAAATCTCTTCATATGAGGACAGGACAAGAGCTTTTGTTAAGATTGAGGAAGGGTGCACGGAGTTTTGCTCATACTGCATCATCCCCTACACCAGAGGCGCAGTGAGAAGCAGAAGCGAGGAAAGCATCACCCGCGAGGTGACAAGGCTTGCAGAAAACGGATATCGTGAGATAGTGCTGACGGGCATTCACATTGGCTCATATGGCAGAGACCTTGGAGGTAAAACCCTCATAGATGCAATAAAGGCAGTGGACTGTGTGGAGGGCGTGGAGCGCATAAGGCTTGGCTCGGTGGAGCCGAGAGTGCTGACAGATGAATTTGTGGAAGAAATAAGCAAAATGGATAAGATGTGCGACCATTTCCATGTGTCACTGCAGTCGGGATGCGACAAAACTTTAAAGAGAATGAACAGAAAATACACCTCCGACGAGTACAGACAGGCTATAAAAAGGCTGAGAAAAGCTTTTGGAAATCCTGCCATTACAACCGACATCATAACGGGATTTCCCGGTGAAACAGAGGAAGATTTTGAGTGTTGCACTGAGTTTGTGAAAGAAATCGCTTTCAGCGAGGTGCATGTGTTCCCATTCTCGCCCCGAGAAGGCACAAAAGCCTATGACATGGAAGATCAGGTGGAAAAAAGGCTTCGCGAAGAAAGAGCGAAAAAGCTGATAGCAGTTGCATCGGAGCTCCATGAAAAATATGTGTCGTCATTTGAAGGCAAAACTTCAGAGGTGCTTTTTGAGCAGAAGGTGTCGGATGACAAATATGAAGGACACATGAAAAACTACATCAGAGTGAGAGTGAAATCGGAAAACGATCTGACACACAAAATAGTGAAGGTGAAGCTCGGAAAATATGAAAATTCCGTTATGGCGGGAGAACTCGCACATGAGTAAGTTTTTACAATATCAGGAGAAAAAACATGAAATCGTTAGATATTGGATATATAAATAAAAACAATCAAAAAAATTTGGGATACAGAGGTAAATCCAAAACACATTATAACCAAAATGAATTTGAAATGGAATGTTTGGAGTGTGGTCACAAATATTTGGCAAATGGTTGTGATGTTTGGTTAAGAAAATGCCCTATATGCCAGATAAAAAGAAAACCATATGGTCATTCAAGAATAATATCTGATAAATTAAGATACCAAATTTTAAAAAGAGATAACTTTAAATGTTGTGCTTGTGGTGCATCACCTGCAAAAGATCCTGCTGTCGAATTACACATTGACCATATTATACCCTATTCAAAAGGCGGGGAAACAACAGCAGATAATTTACAGACACTTTGTTCCAAATGTAATTTGGGCAAAAGCGACAGCATATAAAGTGTATCCGGAAGACACACACAGATAAAAATTTCTGCAAACAAAAATGACTTGCAAAATGCAAGTCATTTTTTAGTTGTAGTTTTATACAAGCATGAAAATAAAAGGAATTGTTACAGCGGAGAGCAGATGAGAAATAACTGCCATTCCCGCTGCTGTTGATGTGTCTTTGCCATAGGCACTCGGGATAACAATGGTGTTGAGCCCAAGAGGCATGGCGAGAGAACAAAGTGCACAGATATAGGTTGTTTCAGGAATTCTGAAAAAACATGCCACTGCTATGAAAAGGACAGGCATAATAATAAGCCTTATAATCGAAACAATATAAATTCTTACATTTAAAAAAGTTTTTTTCAGGGATATAGACGATACCACCACTCCAGTAAGAATCATGGCAATCGGTGACATGCAATCTCCCGATACATTTATCAGTGACATAGTCCACTCAGGAAGATTAATCCTTGATAGACCAATTAACATACCTACCAGCATTGCTATAAACATAGGATTAACAAAAGATTTCATAGATTCCGTAAATGTATGTTTTTTTCCTGAATCTGCAATAAGAAGCCTTGGCACTCCCCATATATATATAAGCATCCATAATGGCAATGTAAAAATTAAATATTCAAAAAAAACATCAGGAAACA